>JBOICE010000308.1:0-6284 GCA_050739815.1 Pseudomonas sp.
TGTCACCGGTCATGCTCTGCATGGCGGCATAGGCGCTGTTGAAGTTGCTGGCATCCAGGGTTTGGCGGCTGGCGTAAGCCAGTTGCCACAAACCGTAACCGGCATTCAGGCGCGCATCGACGCCATAGACGTATTCCTTGCGCATAAATACGTTTTCGTCGGTCTCGTTGGCCAGGGTGACGAAGTTGTACTTCTTGCGCATCTGCAGGATCAGCGGCTTCATCACGCGGGTGGTATCGAGCAGGAACCATGGCGTCCCCGCACCACCTTGCGAGTTGCTGACACTGACTTCGACACCGGCTTCATTGGTGACCGGGTGATCGGTATCGAAGAAGTACTGGCCGTCGTAGCACGTGCCGCTGAAGCCACCGCTCAACAAGGCATACAGCAGGGTGGCCGGGTGCACGGCAGAGTCCTGGCCGAGCTGGGCCATCAACGGATTGAAGACGCCGTAACCATCGTCTTCGATGCTTTCGCGTGGCACGCCGACCGTGTTCTCGAACGTCTTGTTCTTGATGCTGTAGTCATGCACGGCCAGGTTCTGGATGACCCGGTCACCCAGCCACTCGCGGAATGCCGTGCTGTTACCCAGCCAGCCGTATTGCTCCGTCGAGTTGGTGGACGGTACGGTCAAGGTGAATTGTTCGAAGTCTGGAGTGATGCCGGCAAAGGCACTCTGGAAACTGGCTTTGTAGCCGGTGAACAGCGCTCGCAGGTTCTGCTGATTGATGATCATCTGGGTCTCGCTCCTTAGATCTCGATCCAGACGCCATCGCTATCCACATCGCGGATAACGCCAGCTACTGAACGGGTGTTGGTGCCATTGGTCTTGGCGACGGTTTGGTCATCGACGATGTAGGCGTTGGCGCCGATATCGGCACGGGTGATTTCGTCAGCAGCAGCGCTGTTGGCCAGTGGATACATGCCACGACGGGACTCAATACGGGCCGCGCCGGCAGCGCCACTGAGGTTGTCCACCTGCTCCTGGGCAATGCCACGCGCCTTGAGAGTGGTCGAAACGCTCCCTGGCACGGCATAACCAGCAGCGTTCAGGCAGACCAGACCGCCGGCGAAGATGCGAGTAGTCGCAGCCATAGGGTCATTGAACTGCTTGCCGTCACGGCGCTTGGTGTTGCGATCTTTGGTCAGGGCCATGACTTAGGCCTCCTTCGCAGCTTTGAATTGCTCGGCGGTCAGGCCCATCGAGGTGCATACCGCTTGCTCCTCCTGGGTCAGGCCGGTTTTCTCATCCGCAACCGGCGGTTGCCCACCGGTTTGGGTGCGGGTGAGCGCAGCGATCGGTGCGGCTTTATCCAAATAGGCAGTAAGCGCAGCACGGTTCGACTTGCCCAGGTCGCGGGCCCAGGTCTCCATGGTCTTGTGCAGGCGGCCATCCTCAAGCGCACCAAGGATCTGCACATCGAGTTCCTTGTCATCACGCTCACCGAGGCGAGCGGTCAGCGCGGCCACTTCACCCTGCAGGGCTTGTACGGTCTCGGCAGGCACAAACTTGGCCGGGTCAACTGAGGTAGCTGCTTTGGCCTTCAGGCCAGTGCAGGCAGCCACCAGGGCGGCGCCATCGGCCTTGTCTTCAACGCCCAGCAGCTTGCGCAGGGCCTCATGGTCGGACTTGTGGGCGGTGAGCGCGGCGACGGCCTGCTCTTCGTTGGTGGTCTCGGCCAAGCCGAGCGCGGCCATGACCGCAAGCAGCAGTGGATTCACGGGTGTGTCCTCTTCATCAAGGGTGAGTCCGAACGTGGCGGCAGCACGCAGGCCTAAAGCCTCCATGCCGTCGATGGCCGGATTGTTGGTAAGCGCGCCCATCTGCACGTCCAGCACATCGCCAGTCGTAGGGTGGTAAAGGAATACCGGGGAGAAGTAGCGGTACTCGCCCCCAGCGATGTACTGGCTGGCACGGGCGGTCAGTTCGACCTTGGCAAACAGGCCTTGGCCCTCACGCCACTGCAGGTCACGAAACCAACCCGCCGCTGGAGCTGGCTGGCCGTTTTCTTCCTTGAGCAGGGTCTGGTGCTCGTAGTCGATCACCGGGGAGTTCTGCCGAGCGTGGAAGCGCTCAATGACCTTGGAGGCGACGGCCGAGTCGATGTGCCAGGCAGGCACTTTCATCTCGCGCCCATCGGCAGGCTTGAAGTAACCGGCGGGCGTCACCTGGATTTCGATCAGATGATCGGCACCCGGTGCCGGCAGCGCGAAACTGCAGGCGGCGAGTGCAACGGCGAGGGAGATCTGTTTTCTGTTCATGTCGCCGAGGATGGCGACGACCTGGGGAAAGGTCTTTTGAACGGGGGCAAAACTGCCCGGGAGGATATGCGCCTGCGCGAGACGCACGAAGCGGTGCTGGATCTGTTTATAAACGTCCTGCAACGCCCTGCAAGGGCTCAAACCCTATCACAGCACACACTGACAGCGTCAAGGGGCCCAAAATCGCACAGAGAGGCTATTTAGCGGTGCCACCTGAAATACCCGGTTGGATGTATTTCATCGCGATCTGCAACAGCACATCGTCATCGGCTGCACTGGTGCCCAGGAACGGCCGCGCCGGGATGCGAATGGTATAGGCGCCGATGTTCACGTCCTGAGCGAAATTGCTCTCGGTCTTTTTCACGAATCGTTTACCGATATCCCCTTTTTTGGATTGCTTGAAATACACCGTACTTTGCCTGGCTTGCCGCTGGAGTTCGCCGCCAAACTGATGGATAGCCGCATAAACCCTGTTTGTCCCCACAAGTAGCTCACTGCCATTTATCTGGTAGGCGAAATGCTTTCCCAGGTAGCCATTGAAGGTAAGGATCTTGTCCCGATTCTTTTTCTTGCTGCGCTGGTAGCGCGGCGACAGCGCCTGCCATGGGGTACCGTCCGGGGCGGTCTGGCTGGCGAAGCGATCCTCGGTGCGCTGGAGCAGGTACTCGCCCATGTTCTCCAGCATTGGCGTGGGATTGCCCATCGCCTCTGCGGCTTCGTTGATCGCCGCCAGCACCGCCTGGCTGTCGAATTCGAGTGTAGCCCCAGCCATGTGATGCTCCTATACTGAATTGACCTGATCGAGCGAGAGAGCCCCTGCCAGGGCCTCCGACCCTACGCTCGCGGGAAACCCGGTGTGGCAGCGCCGGGTTTAGTCATGCCTGCGGTACAGCCGCACGCCCTGGCGAACCGTCTCCAGGTACTCATCGTGATGTGGCGGGAATGTAGTCACTCCCACTGCGCCATCCGTACCCACCTCGAACACCGCCAAAGCCGCCGCAGACTGGCCCTCGACCTGAAAGCGCGCCAGGTAGCGGCGGCGCACCACCGCCTTCTTCAGCGCGCCCAGCCACTCCAGGCGCACCCAGACTTCGTCAGGGCTCTTCAGCGCGTCGGCCAGCATCAGCAGCCATTTACCGCGTCCGTTCTTATTGGCTTTTAGCTCGCCGGTCTTGCGCTCGATGAAAAGCTCTTTCCCGATCACCAGGCGCTCGCCCATCACATCGCGGACCACGGCCGGGGTATCCAGCGTGGCGCCGAACTCTTCCAGGTAGCGCTGCACGTAGGCGCTGTCGCCCAACCCTTCCGGCAGCAGACGCTGGGCGGGGTACGGGCGCGGCGCGGGCAGCAGATCATCGGCCAGGCGATTGGGCAGGCCCGGTGCCGGCGCAGGAATCAGCACCTCGGCCTCGCGAGCCATCGGCACAGCGCTGTCCAGCCTGGCCTTGCCGGGGATGTACTCAAAACCCGGATCGATGCCCTGCGGCACCTGCACCGTGCGCGGGCCGTCTGGGCTGCGTGAGCCGATGGTGCGGGCCTCCCAGATGATCGGCGGTGCAGTATCTGGCCCGGTCTTGCCCAGGCGTACCAGGTCACTCTCGCTGAGTGCGCGCACGCTGCACTGGCAGCCCCAGGCGTTGATCGGAAAGTGGGTCTGCCAGAACGGATCGTCCCAGCGCAGCACCAGGCCATTCCAGGCTTCGTGCAGCGGCCGGGGATGCTCCACCGCATCGCTGTGAATGTACTGCCAGTACGGGCGCTGTTCGCGTACCGCCATCAGCTGCTGGTAACGGCCCGCCATGTAGCTGCTGCGCAGGTTGGTTTCGTAGATCACCCGGCTGCGCCAGTTGCGGCCGCCGTTGTAGCTCCAGCCATGCTTGGCGACGATGCGGTCGAAGTCCTTGCGGAAGGACTCCAGCGTGGCGCCATCGGCGATCGCCTTTTCCACCGCCACGCGGAAGTCCTGCACCAGGTCGTCACGGTTGGCGCCGGCGACCACGAAGGCATAGTCATGCTCGCGGGCGTACACGTCCGTCCAGGCGTTGGTGGGCAGGTTGAGCTTGCGGCGGAAGAACTCGTTCTGCTCGCGGAATGGCAGCGAGGTTGCGCTAACGGCCACCGGCGGCCTCCTGCAGGATCTCGTAGCGGCCCTGCAGGGCGGCGGCGGCCAGCGCCTGGGCCATGGCCTCGGCGTACTGCTCGATGCTCATCTCCGGCAGCAGCTCGGCCAGGCCGTCGCGGATCTGCTCCAGGCTCTCGGCCTGTTCGACCAGCGCGCGGATCCGCTCGATCCACTCGCCGGTGATCGGCTGCAGGTTATCGTCCAGGCGATCGGCAGCGGTCACGGCGGGTTTCTGTGCGGTGGCCACCGCCTTGCCGGGCAGCGGTTCGGTCGCTGCTGGGGTAGAGCCTTGCGGGGTCAGGACGTCTTCGTTGTTATCCGGCTCGGGGATAGCCAGGCGTTCCTGGGCCCACTGGCGCGGCACCTTGAAGCCCATGCCAACCAGCGCCGGCAGCGCGGTGGCGTAAGCCGCCAGATCTTCGGGTTCCTGGGTGTCGAACTTCAACCGCGGGCAACGCGCCCAGTTGTCGGCCAGGCCGTTGAGCACGGCGATCGGGTACACCAGGTCACGGCTAAGCGTCTTCGCCACCTGCAGGGCGTCGGAGTCGCGCAAGTCCATGCGCACCTCGTTGTGCACATTGCCCAGGGCATTGGTGCTGCTCGCGCCGTCGGCCTGGCTGGTCAGCGTGCCGCCGAGGATGGCCTTGCTCTGCGTCTTCTCGCACCACTCGATCATCAGCTTGAACGCGGCAGGGTCGCCCTGGGCGGCGTTCAGGAACTCCAGCTCCATGCCGATCGGGATGATGCCGGCGGCGTTGTGCCCCAGGGCGGCCAGGGCGCGCAGCAGGGTGAGTTTCTCTTTCTCGGTGGCGCCGGATGGGTACTTGCCCACCCGCATGGGGATGCCGTAGATCTCCAGGAACTCGGCCAGGTCGCCGACGCTGTAGTTCTTGAACAGGTACGGCCAGGCCAGCACGCGGAACAGTGCCGAGCGCTCCAGGGTGCCGCTCTTGGCCTTGTGCACATGGGTGATCCAGCCGAACGGCTGCAGCGGCTCGCCGTCCATCGTGCCACGCAGGCGGATCTCCTGGCGGTAGCCGCGGGCGATCTGGAACCAGCTCTGCGGCCGGTGGGTGATCGACTTTGGCAACCAGTTGCCGTCCTGGCGGTGCCACTCCAGCTCCTGGTTGGCAAAGCCCTTGCCGATCGCGTCGGTGGTATCGAACAGCACGTCCTCGAAGTCATCCAGACCCTGCATCAGGTCATACAGCGCGCTGGCGGCATCCTTCTCGCGCGGGGTCGGGTTGTTCGGCGGCACGATGTCCCAGTCCAGGCCCAACACCGCGCGGCGGCGCTTGCCCATCTCGGACATGATGTGGCCGTCCTTTTCCTCCATGTCCACGAACAGCTCGCACTGGCCGATCAGGTCGCCTTGCTCGGCGGCATCCATGATCTGCGCCAGGCGCGACGGCGTGAGCCCGCGCGAGGGGTGGCCCTGGAATTCGTGATGCAGGCTGGTGAGCTTGGCGGTCTGCGGCTCCCTCAGCTCGGATACGCGGAACGGTTGGCCATCAGGGCCAACGATGCGGGTGGTGGTTACCATGCTGATGGCTCCGGCAGAGTGAGGTCAGGGTCGCTGTTGTCGACGTTGTCGTAGCCACGACTGTGGCGCGGCACGGCAGTGAATTCGATCAGGCCGCCCTCCATGAGGCTGGCGCGCACGGCCATGACCAGGGAAATCGCGCTGTCGCCGTGGCGCTTGGCCTTGCTGTCGCCAGACTGCAGATCCTTCGTGCGGCCCTTGTCGATGACGGGCACGCCTTTCTCGACCTTGATCGAGAGCAAGTCATCCAGCTCGGTCTGATGCCGGGGGATTTCCAGGTTGAAGGCTTCGAACTCGCCCTTGAGCTTGGGCATCCACGGGGCATACCAGGCCAGATTCAGGTGCACCTGGTCGACC
>JBOICE010000309.1:0-4178 GCA_050739815.1 Pseudomonas sp.
GAGAACTACTTCGGCGCCAGCGGCAGCGTCTATACCTTGACGCGCAAGGGCTATGCGCAGGCCTGCCCGAACATCAACAAACTGCTCAGCAACCTGAGTTTCACTCAGGCGATGGAAAACAGCATCATGGCCCAGGTGGCTGTCGACAAAGGCAGCAACGCACAAGCGGTGAAAACCTGGATCGCAGCCAACCCACAGGTGCTCGACGCATGGCTGAGCGGGGTCAAAACCAAGGCGGGTGCCGACGCACTGCCCGCGGTCAAGGCCAAGCTTTAATCCGCTGCCACTAATAGAAAGTGTCGCGCTACCCGGCGCGACGCTTCCTGTATTGGTAGGCTTTAGCCAAGCTCCGCGGAACCCAACCGAGACTGCCATGCGCTGGCCCAACCGTTTGATGCTGTTCCCCTTTCTTGCCTGGCTGCCGCAACAGCGCGGCCAGACCCTGCGGCGCGACCTGTTGGTCGGCCTGAGCGGCGCCGTGCTGGCGTTGCCACAATCCATCGCCTACGCCCTGATCGCTGGCCTGCCCGCCGAATACGGCCTGTACGCGGCCATAGTGCCGGTGCTGATCGCCTGCCTGTGGGGCTCGTCCTGGCACCTGATCTGCGGGCCGACCGCGGCCATCTCCATCGTCTTGTTTACCAGTGTCAGCCCGCTCGCGGTGCCGGGCAGCGCCGATTACATCGAGCTGATTCTGCTGCTGACCTTTCTCGCCGGTGTATTCCAGTGGCTGCTCGGTCTGCTGCGCTTCGGCTCACTGGTCAACTTCGTTTCCCATTCGGTGGTGCTCGGCTTTAGCGCGGGCGCGGCCGTGGTCATCGCCATCGGCCAACTGCCCAACCTGCTTGGCCTGGAGATCCCCAGCCAGGCGACCGCGCTCGCCAGACTGCTCAAACTTGGCCAGCTGCTACCTGAGCTGGATCGAGCCTCCTGCCTGATCGCCGCCCTCAGCCTGTTCACCAGCCTTTTGCTACGGCGCTTCTGGCCGCGTGCACCCGCTTTGCTCCTGGGCATTCTGGCCGGCAGCCTGGCGGTCTGGGCCTTGCCTGAATTCAGCGCCAGCGTGCCGCTGGTCAGCGCCTTCAGTGGCCGGTTGCCGCCGTTCAGCCCGCTGCCGCTCGACCCGGCCAGCATGTTGCGGCTGCTACCCACGGCAGTGGCCTGCGGCATGCTCGGGCTGGTCACCAGTTTGTCGATCGCCCGCACCCTGGCCAGCAAGTCTCAACAGGTGCTCAACGCCAATCAGGAAGTCCGCGCCCAGGGGCTGTCGAACCTGTTCGGCGCCTGGTTTTCCGGCTACCTCTCGGCCGGCTCCTTTACCCGCTCGGCGCTGAACCTGCAAGGCGGTGCCCACTCGCCGCTGGCCGGGGTATTTTCCGCGCTGTTGGTGGCGGTGTTCGCGGTGTTTGGCGCCAGCCTGATCGCGCATATTCCGCTGCCCAGCATGGCTGCCGGCATCTTGCTGATCTGCTGGGGTTTGATCGACTTTCAAGGCATTCGCGCGTTGTACCGGGTCAGCCGCTCGGAGTTTCTGGTGATGACGCTGACCTTCCTCGCCACCCTGCTGCTGGAGTTGCAAACGGCGATCTATGCCGGGGTGCTGGCATCGCTGTTCTTCTACCTGAAACGCACCTCGCAGCCACGCGTGCAGCAGTGGCGTGATGGCGAAGAGGAGCTGCTACGGGTCGAAGGCTCGATATTTTTCGGCGCTTGCCACTACTTACAACTGCGCTTGCAGCGCAGCCATGGCCAGCGGGTGGTGATCGAGGCGCAGCACATCAACTTCATCGATTACGCCGGCGTGACCATGCTCCACCAGGAAGCTCGGCGCCTGCTCACGCAGGGCCGCAGCCTGACGTTGAGGCGGGCCAGAGTGCAGGTGATAGAAGAGCTGCATAAGCTGGAAGGGGCAGAGCACTGCCCGATCCAGTTCGAGGCGTGACCCGCGCTACCCCAGCAGGCGGCGCATCTCGGCCAATACCGGTGCCGTGGCCGGCCGCACGCCGCGCCAGAGGAAGAAGGCTTCGGCGGCCTGTTCGACCAGCATGCCGAGGCCATCCAAGGTGCGAGCCGCACCCTGTTCGGCGGCCCAGCGGTTGAAGGCGGTGGGCTCCTTGCCGTACATCATGTCGTAGCAGAGGGTGTGGCCTGGCCGTATCAGGCTGGCCGAGATCGGCGGTAGCTCACCCGCGAGGCTGGCCGAGGTACCGTTGACGATCAGGTCGACCGGCTCTTCCAGCCAATCGAAGCCACTGGCGAACAAGGGCCCGAGCTCGGCGAACTGCTGGACCAAGGCTTCGGCTTTTTCCACCGTGCGGTTGGCAATCACCAGCGCCGCCGGCTGCTCGCCGAGGAAGGGCTGCAAAACCCCACGCACCGCACCACCGGCGCCGAGCAGGAGGATGCGTTTGCCCGTCAGGGAAAAGCCGGCATTCACCGTCAGATCACGCACCAGCCCAGCACCGTCGGTGTTATCGCCGAGCAAGCGGCCATCGGCCAGCTTGCTCAAGGTATTCACCGCGCCGGCCCGCCGAGCACGAGCACTCAGGCTATCCGCGAGCCGATAGGCCTGCTCCTTGAACGGCACTGTGACATTGGCGCCCTTGCCGGTTTGGAAGAACGCCCGAGCAAAGCCACTGAAGTCATCCAGGGGTGCCAGCAGGGTTTCGTAAGTCAGTTGCTGGTGGGTTTGCTCGGCGAACAGACGATGAATCAGCGGCGACTTGCTGTGGCCGATCGGGTTGCCGAAAACACCATAACGATCCATCAACGCACCGCCTCGGCCAGCCAATCCCGGTCCTGCAAAAAGTACTCGGTCAGCCGGGCTTCTTCGCTGCCGGGCGCGGGCTTCCAGTCATAACCCCAGCGCACCTGCGGCGGCAGCGACATCAGGATCGACTCGGTACGCCCACCGGACTGCAGGCCGAACAGCGTGCCGCGGTCGTAGACCAGGTTGAACTCGACGTAACGGCCTCGGCGGAAGGCCTGGAATTCGCGCTGCTGTTCGGTGAAGGGCTGGGCTTTGCGCTTTTGTACGATCGGCAGATAGGCCTCGATAAAGGCGTCGCCGATGGCGCGCATAAAGGCGAAGCTGGTGTCGAAATCCCACTGGTTGAGGTCATCGAAGAATAAACCACCCACACCGCGCGGTTCGTTACGGTGCTTGATGTGGAAGTAGCGATCGCACCAGGCTTTGTAGCGCGGATACACCTCGGCGCCGAAAGGCGCGCAGGCCTGCTCGGCGATGCGGTGCCAGTGCACGCAGTCTTCCTCGACGGCGTAGTAGGGCGTCAGATCGAAGCCGCCACCGAACCACCAGACCGGCTCTTCGCCTTCCTTCTCGGCAATGAAGAAGCGCACGTTGGCGTGGGCTGTCGGCACATGGGGGTTTTCCGGGTGCATCACCAGCGACACGCCGAGGGCTTCGAAACCACGCCCGGCCAGTTCAGGCCGATGGGCGCTGGCCGACGGCGGCAGACCACTGCCAAAGACGTGGGAGAAGTTCACTCCACCTTTTTCCAGCAGCGCGCCATTCTCGATCACCCGCGTGCGCCCACCGCCGCCGGCCGGACGCTGCCAGGCGTCTTCGATGAAGCGCGCGCTGCCGTCTTCGCCTTCCAGCGCGGCACAGATACGGTCTTGCAGGTCGAGCAGATAGGCCTTCACGGCCGCAGTACGGTCACTCACAGCATCACCTTTTGAATATCCGGGTTCGCCAGATTTCTGCAGTACATGGATGTGCTGCCCACCCGGCAAAGACTGCGCTTTGCGTTGCTTCGAGTCGAGTCCAGAGGGGCGCCAGGCTCCGCATCCTTGCGCGCAAACCAGGGCACTCGAGCAACTCTTAAACGGCGGGCAAAGCCACGCAGGGCGCGGCCGATACGCTGAATCGGGGGGCAAGCATAGCATCTGCATCCGCCACTTCGCTGTTGACGCAGATCAAGCAGGGGAGTTGCATAGCGCCTTTGCCGGATAGTCCAGAGGATCGTTCCCATGGCCAAGCGCATCCAGTTCGCCACGCACGGCGGCCCCGAAGTACTCGACTACGTCGACTACAGCCCCGCCGAGCCGGGCCCGCAAGAGGTTCGGATACAGAACCAGGCGGTCGGCCTGAACTTTATCGACACCTATTACCGCAGCGGCCTCTACTCGCCGCCGAGCCTGCCCTCGAGCCTGGG
>JBOICE010000310.1:0-3028 GCA_050739815.1 Pseudomonas sp.
CCTACCCGATCTCCGCCGAAGAAGAGCGGCAGCGGCAGAATGAACGCGAAGAACACCTGCAAAAGCAGATCAATGACCTCTGGCGCACCATCCCCAAAGGCGCCCGCAAAGGCGGCGAGCGCGACAACAAACGCTTCCCGCTAGAGCCCCAGGAAAACATCCTGTACTTCCTGGAAAAACACGCACCCTTGCTGGAGCCCTGGCAGCGCGAGGTGATCCGCATAGTGCGCAAGATCGCCCAATATTTCTATCCACAACGCCAGACCCAGGTGATGAACGAGGGCTGGGCGACCTTCTGGCACTACACCCTGATGAACGACCTGTATGACGAAGGCTTGGTCACCGACGGCTTTATCATGGAGTTCCTCCAGTCGCACACCAGCGTGATCTACCAGCCGCCTTTCGACAGCCCCCATTACAACGGCATCAACCCCTACACCCTGGGTTTCTCCATGTACCGCGACATCCGCCGCATCTGCGAAGAGCCGACCGAAGAGGACAAACGCTGGTTCCCGGATATCGCCGGCAGCGACTGGCTGACGACCCTGAAGTTCGCCATGAGCAGCTTCAAGGACGAGAGCTTCATCCTGCAGTACCTCTCCCCCAAGGTGATCCGCGACCTGAAGCTGTTCAGCATCCTGGATGACGACCAGAAGGACGAGCTGCTGGTCTCCGCGATTCACGACGAACCAGGTTATCGCATCATCCGCGAAACCCTCGCCGCCCAGTACAACCTCGGCAACCGCGAACCCAACGTCCAGATCTGGAGCATCGATCGTCGCGGTGACCGCTCACTGACCCTACGGCATCAGCAACATGACCGCAAACCGCTGGGCGATTCCACCGAGGAGGTGCTGAAACACCTGCACCGCCTGTGGGGCTTCGACATCCATCTGGAAACCGTGCAGGGGGATCAAGTCGTCCATACGCAGCATGTCCCCCCCAGATCCGAGCAAGAGAGCACAGGCGACTATCCACGGCTTGATCTGATAATCCCGCCCATTTGATCGGTTGACCGCCCGCCAGACGCCGCCGAGCATGCCTTATCGTCCGCGGAGCTTGCCACCCATGCGTGTGTTTGTCGTTTTACTGCTCTGCCTGGCTCTCGCCACCTGCTCCAGCCATATCCCCCAGATCCGCGTGGTGCAAGCTGCCGCGCCCGCCTTGGCGAGCCTCCATAGCTTTCAGCTGTTGCCGCCGGAGCAGGCGCTCAGCGGCGAGCTGCCGTTGCGCCAGCATTACGCCTTGCTCGCCTCGCTGCTGCACCAAGGTCTCGCCGAACGTGGCTACCACGAAAGCCAACAGCCTGAGTTGCGCGTGTATTACTGGCTGGCAGTACGCGATACCCCGCTGGAATTTCGCGTAGACGTACCACCACCCAACCCCATCGGAGCCTACCAGGCCATCCATCGCCTGCGCGATGAAACCGGCACCCTGCGCTTATGGCTAACCGACCTGAACGACCAAGTACTCTGGGAAGGCTTGGCCAGCACCGGACTGAGCCCCGCCTGGGAGAGCGCCGAACAGCTACGAAGCGCCGTACTCGCACTACTGCAACAAATTCCCGCCGCCCACTGAGGCCCTCGCCAACCTCTGCTGCGTCCGGCCAGACTGCGTTGCACCTTATTGAGCCCATGGATGCCGGAGATGCCATAAACCGTAAGCCGCGGGCACGACCCCGACCTCTGCTCGCGACAACCTTGAACAGGTTCCGAGCCTCCGCTCTCAGGGCGCAGCAGTTATGCTGTCGGGCTAACGGAGGGGTTTTTCATGCAGATTTACAAGGTCGGCGGCGCTGTACGCGACCGCTTGCTCGGCCGCCCGGTCACCGACATCGATTGGCTGGTGGTCGGTGCGACCGCAGAAGAAATGCACGCCAAAGGCTTTCGCCCAGTGGGTGAAGACTTCCCGGTATTTCTCCACCCAGAGAGCGGTGAGGAATACGCCCTCGCCCGCACCGAGCGCAAAAGCGGTCGCGGCTATGGCGGCTTTACCTTCTTCGCCAGCCCCGAGGTCACCCTGGAGGAAGATCTGATCCGGCGCGACCTGACGATCAACGCCATGGCCGAAGACGACCAAGGCGCGCTGCATGACCCCTACGGCGGCCAGCGCGACCTTGCTACCCGCCTGCTGCGTCACGTTTCCCCGGCCTTTGCAGAAGACCCGCTACGGGTGCTGCGCGTCGCCCGCTTTGCCGCCCGCTATGCGCCATTGGGTTTTCGCGTCGCACCCGAAACCCTGGAATTGATGCGAAAGCTCAGCGAGTCCGGTGAGCTGCTGGCACTGACGCCCGAGCGCAGCTGGAAAGAGATTTCCCGCGCCCTGCTGGAGCCCTGCCCGGACGTGTTCATCGAAGTGCTGCGCGACTGCGGGGCGCTCAAGGCGCTGCTGCCGGAAATCGACACCCTGTTCGGCGTACCACAACCAGCCGCCCATCACCCGGAAATCGATACCGGCACCCACGTGCTCAGCGTGCTGCGCCAATGTGCCGAGCATGCACAGCCTCTGACGGTACGCTGGGCCTGCCTGCTGCACGACCTCGGCAAAGGTCTGACGCCGGAAAGCCAGTGGCCGCGACATCTCGCCCACGAACCCAATGGCCTGCGCCTGATTCGTACGGTCAACGAGCGCTGCAAAGCGCCGCGCGATTGCCAGGAGCTGGCCCTGCTGGTCGGTGAGTACCACACCCATGGCCATCGCGCCCTGGAGCTCAAGCCCGCAACCCTGCTGGAACTGCTGCAGAGCTTCGATGTCTATCGACGGCCGCAGCGCTTCGAAGAGTTCATCGCCGCCTGCGAGATGGACGCCCGTGGCCGCCTGGGCCTGGAACAACGCGACTATCCGCAGGCAGCCTACCTGCGTGGCGCGGCCGAGGCTGCACGCGCAGTCACGGTGCAACCGCTACTCGCGCAAGGCTTCCAAGGTGCAGAGCTGGGGGCGGCGTTAAAGCGTGAGCGCCTGACGGCGCTCAAAGCCTACAAAGAGGGCGCCGGAAAGGCCTGACGCAGTGACGGCGAGGTCAGCTCGC
>JBOICE010000311.1:0-3554 GCA_050739815.1 Pseudomonas sp.
GGTCCAGGCCACGCGCGCAAACGCCCGCGCCGCCTGCTCGCGGTGCGCCAGCACGGCGCCGCTAACCACATCGACGACGTCCAGATCGAACTGCACGGTGACTTCGCGCTGCCGTGTGATGACCGACAGCGGCAGCTCATCCCAGCGCACGGTCGCAACGCCGCTCGAGTCCCGCCGATCGACGCGCTGGTAGAGCGCGAACTTCGTGGTACGCTGGCCGGCGTTGGTGCGCAGACCGCGGAACCGGCCTACCACGATCCAGTCCGCGCCGATCCGCCGGCCAACGTCCAGGGCGTCCTCGATGCGCGCACTGCGCAGCTCGGCCACGGTCATGCTCCGCTCGATCTCGCTCGCGCTCACCACCTGCGTAAATCGAAATTCGCGGTCGGCGCGGCGAGAGACCTGACGTTGCACGGTGTCGCCAATCTCCTGCGTCAGACCCGGCACGCCGATGCGATCGCTGAACGGCAGCAGAGCGACGCGCACGGTCGCGTCACGGCGCGCCGCGTCCAGGCGCGCGGCGACATCGGCAAACCCGGCATCGTAGCGGAGCACGGCGCTGAACTCCTGCACGGCGACCTTCGGCCGGTGCGCCGACATCGCGTCCAGCCCGCGCTGATAGTGCACGCGTGCCGTGCCGGTCAGGATGAGACCCTCTGCACGCGCGTAATCCGGCGCGGCCTCGAGTCCAGTCCCGTGCCGCGCGACTTCCGTTCTGAACCGCCCATATTCGAGCGCAAGGTTCGCGGCGACGATGGTGTCGGCCGCCGCGGCCGCCACCACGCGCTGCCGATAGTCCGCGGCAACCCGGGCACTGGCCGCGGCATACGCATCCCTGGCAGGCTGGTTCTGGGGGTCCTTCTCGACCGCGCGCAGGCCGCGCTCATACGCCGCGCGCAGGTCGCCTCGGGCGAGCGATTCCCGGCTCTGCCGGGCAAGCCTGGCGGAACTGGCGCAGGACGCGAGCACACACGCAGTACCCACAACGGCGACGCAGCGAAGAAATGTCTGCATGCCCTGTGTACGCCTTGACCCGAACATTGTTGCATGGCCGTTGTAAGGTCTGCCTACGCATCGGCCCTGCGTCCCGGTGCGGACCGGCTCGAGTACTTCGCGGGCCACCCTCCTGGGCGAACGACGCCGCGAAACGCCGCTGACTTCCTTCGGGCACGCCACGATCCGCTTCCGCTCGTCCCCGCCAGCTATGGTCATGCCCTTGATGTGAATCCACAATTGGCGCGTGCCCTCCACGTGGACATCCCAAGGCTTGGGTTTTATCTTGAAGGTGTGGCCGATGCCGACGGTGCTACGCGTCGAGGGCTTTCAGGTTCGAATTTACACCAGAGATCATCGGCCCGCCCACGTCCACGTATGGAAACCTGGAGACTGGGCCAGAATTGATCTGCCAACTGGCCAGCACGGCGCGCAGGTTGTCGCGGTTGCAGGAATGAGTGCCGCCGATGTGGTTCGGGCGGTGCGCATTGTGGAGGCACATGTCGAGGTTTTGATGGAAGCATGGGAGAGGTACCATGGCGACGAAAACGCTCAGTGAGACGCAAATTCGCGAACAGATTCCGGCGGCACGCGTACGGGCCCGGCGGAATCGGCGCGAGCCATGGTGGCCTGTGTCGGTCAGATTCAACGCGGAAGATCGCGTGCTGGAGATCAACCTTCGGAGTCAGGTCTCGATCCATTTGCCCACCCGACTATTCCCGGAACTTCATCGAGCCACAATCGCCCAGCTGAAGCAGGTGGAACTGGCCGGTGAGGCACTGCGCTGGAGCGAGCTGGACGTGGACATCTCCTTTGTGGGTTGCCTGGAGAAGGCGTTTGGTGCCCAGTTGTTCGCGGTTGCCGCGGGCCGCATGGGCGGTCGTGTTCGGTCCCGGAAGAAAGCAGCGGCCGCGCGCGCGAATGGCGCCAGGGGCGGCCGCCCGAGCAAGCGGGCGAACCAGCGCTAGACGACATCACGAAGAAGTCCGTGCGTTCTCCCGCTGGAATAGGAGGAACCTATCGTAGGAGTTCAATCAGTCACGCCTCTGGCAGGATTCGTGGTGCACATGAAGTTCACCGACGGCTCCGAGCGAGACATCGACCTCGATCCCTACCTGAGGGGTCCCGTTTTCGAGCCGCTGCGCGCGAGCCGCGCGCTTTTCGAGGCCGTACGTGTGGATGCGCGGCTTGGGACCATTGTGTGGCCCAACGGTGCCGATATCGATCCTGATGTGTTATTCGCCGGCGGCACGCCCGATTGGGCTCATGACTCGCCAAAGCGCCGCTGAAGCGTTACGCCATTCGCTGCGGCGTTTAAGAGCGACGCGAACTACACCCCACAGACAGTTGTCGTACAGATGGAGCCTGATTCACGGCGCCTGGAGTTGTCAGATCAGCCCCGACTTCCTCGATCGAGCCCACTGGGGCCGGATTCACGTCTCGTAGCGACGCGATTGTTGCCCCGGCCCCGGAATGGTCGCTGCTGGGGCACGGTTGACGGCACGCCCGCTTCGCCCGGGTTCCCAGGTCATGTGTTGTTCGCCGAACGCAGGCCCAATTGGCCGGCTGGTAAACGGTCGCGACTGGTGGTAACTTGGTGGTATGAAACAGAAGACATCCGTTTCGCTGTCCGTGGATCTGCTGCGCGAGTTGGACCGGCAGGCCGGCGGTGCCGAGTCTCGATCCGCGTACATTGAGCGGGTCTTACGCGAGCATTTTCGGCGCCGGGCCCGGGTGCGTAGCAATGCGCGCGATCGGCGGCGCATCGACGCAGCGGCGAAACGTCTCAATGCCGAGGCCGCGGCCGTCCTCGAAGAACAAGCTGTTTGGCTGGCTGACGATTGAGAATCCACAGGCACACAGCATGAAAAGGGGCGAGCTGTACCGCGTGCGCAGGCCCGGCTCAGATCCAAAACGGTTCCGCACTTACGTGGTGGTGAGCCGCCAGGCATTGATCGACTCGAAATTCTCGTCGGTTGTATGCGCACCGGTGTTCACACAGGGGGCCGGCCTTTCAACGCAGATCGAGGTTGGCCCGCACGAGGGTCTTCTTCATCTGAGTTGGATCACCTGTGATCAGCTGGTCAGCGTGCCGAAGTCTGAACTCACGGACTATGTTGGTTCGCTGAGTCCCTTGAAGGTTGGCGATCTCAACCGCGCTCTGCGTATTTCGCTCGACCTCCCGTAGCTAGTGGTCGGGTTTCTGCTGCTCGCACTCTTCAAGTGCCGACAGCGAGGTCACATGAGCAAACCAACCAGGCTCCAGCGCCATCTCGACCTGATCGCGTATCTGGTGGGGCGTCTTCCTCGATGGCTCGCAGCGTTACGCGTGAACTTCCGATCACACAGGTCGCGACTGGTATTTTGACCGGCAAGCCGGGATCCCGGCTGAAAGTCAGCGTGTTTCAGGAAGTGCATGGTGTGACGGTTACGCCGCATGTGAGCTACACCAGGATGCCGGCCAAGCAACAATTCAGGGCCGTTGCGCGAGATGCGAACGGCGTCATGATCCCGGGGCAGACGTTCGAATGGAGGTCATCGGATCTCACCATCGCGACGAT
>JBOICE010000312.1:0-6757 GCA_050739815.1 Pseudomonas sp.
CTGCATGGCGCGCTGACCGGCGCCTCGGAAGCCATCGCCGACATGCCGCGGCGCTGGCGCGAGGCGTTGGCCGGCAGTGGCGAAGTGGACCTGAGCGGCGTCCGCCTGCTCTCCGACGCGCACTACCTGTGGTCGCCCGGCACCCTGGCCGGCAACCTGACCAGCTTCTTCGCCAGCAAAGCGGTGCGCACCCGCGTCGACCAGGTCAAAGGCACGGATCTGCCACCCGCCCTGCAACACCCGCAGTTCAAGGGCAAGGTCTATCGCCTGAGCGAACTGGTGCTCGACGTCCCGAGCCTGATCGAGCGGCTGGCCGAGCTGGCCGGTGACAGCCTGCTGGCGGCGGAACGGCTGGAGCCACTGCATGAGCACGGCGAACTGGTTGGCCTGAAGGTCGACAAGCGCGAAATCCGCGCTCAACGCATCGTCCTCAGCGCCGGTGCCGGCAATGCCGCAATGCTCGGCGCCCTCGGCCTTTCGCAGCCGGCCATGCAGCGCCGCCCGCTGCATATGGTGCTGGTCAAGGCGCCAAGCCTGAAACCGCTCTACGCCCACTGCCTCGGCGGCGGCCCGAAGCCGCGCGTCACCGTCACCAGCCACCCGGCCGCCGACGGTCAATGGGTGTGGTACCTCGGCGGCGACCTCGCCGAAGCCGACGGCGTGGCCCGCGACGAGGCGACGCAAATCGCCGCAGCGCAAAAAGAGCTGAGCAACCTGCTGCCCTGGGTCGACCTCAGCCAAGCGCGCTGGGCCACCCTGCGGGTCGATCGCGCCGAGCCGGCCCAATCCGGGCTGGTGCGCCCGGACAACGCCTTCCTCGCCGAACACAGTAAATTGCTGGTCGGCTGGCCGACCAAACTGGCGCTGGCGCCGGACTTCGCCGACCGCGTGCTGATGGCGCTGGCGCGGGATGGCATCCAGCCCACTGCGCACCCGGCCCTGCCGACCCTGCCACGCCCGCCCGTCGCACCCGCGGTTTGGGAGACGCTGCTGCCATGAACACTTTGCACGATCTGCATCGCCCCCTGGGCAACACCGGGCTGCGGGTCTCGCCGCTCGGCCTCGGCACCGTCAAGCTCGGCCGCGATCAAGGGGTGAAATACCCCAACGGCTTTAGCATTCCCGATGACTTCACGGCGCGGAAACTGCTCGACCTCGCCCGCGAACTCGGCATCAACCTGATCGACACCGCGCCGGCCTATGGCAACAGCGAAGAGCGCCTCGGCCCCCTGCTACGCGGGCAACGCGAGGAGTGGGTGATCGTCAGCAAGGTCGGCGAAGAGTTCGAGAACGGCCAATCGCACTTCGATTTCTCCGCCGCGCACACGCGCTTCTCCGTCGAACGCAGCCTCAAACGCTTGCACACCGAGGTTATCGACCTGGTGCTGGTGCACTCGGACGGCAATGATCTGGCGATCCTGCGGGACGGCGGGGTTTACCAGACCCTGGCCGAGTTGAAACGCGAAGGAAAAATCCGTGGCTTCGGCCTCTCCGGCAAGACCGTCGAGGGCGGTCTGCGCGCGCTGGAACTGGGCGACTGCGCGATGGTCACCTACAACCTCAACGAACAAGACCAGCGGCCGGTGCTGGATTACGCCGCCAGCCACGGCAAAGGCATCCTGCTGAAAAAGGCCCTGGCCAGCGGCCACGTCTGCCTGGAGCCGGGCATCGACCCGGTGCGCGCCAGCTTCGAGCTGATCTTCGCCCACCCGGCGGTAACCAGCGCGATAGTCGGCACCATCAACCCGCTGCACCTGTCCCATAATGTTCAGACCGCCGCCAGCGTGATCCGCGAACTGTCTTAGCGATACAGCCGCGGCCGACCCCGACGCAAGAAGGAGCCGAAATGCCGCGTATCCTCGTTCGCAAGGACCCCAGCAACTTTCAGACCCAAGCGCTGTTCGTCGAGGCCACTGCCGACGGGCTGAGCTACCAGAGCCTCGGCCGACCGCTGAACTTCAGCCAGATGCTCGAGCGCCGCCGGCCGCTAGCCATTGCCAGCAGCGAGCGCTTTGCCGCAGAACTAGCCAACCTAGGGGTCTCGGTACGCCTGACCCTCGGCTGGCAAGGCCGCGATTATTGGGTGCTGGTGCGTCAGCGGCGCCAGGATCGCGGCGACGTGGTGCTGAAATTGATCTCCGGTTACGTGCCGGTCCATGAGCTGAACTTGCCCTTGCTCACGGCCATTCAGGAAGTCGCCGAAGAATGCCTGCTGGAAACTCCGGACGGCTGGCTCGGCGGACGCTTCGGCGACACCTGGTTGCCGACCCCCTATCAAGGCCCCCTGCGCTACCGCGAGTCCATCGGCTTCAGCCTGAGCCCACTGTCCGGCGCCGCGCGACCGGTGCGTTGCGGCAACCTGACCCTGCTCGAACGGCCGCGGGCGTATGTCCACCTGCCTACCGCCTCGTTGCAACTGGTCTACGACCTGCGCCTGGAGGTGCCGAAAGAAGCCAAGCAGCTCAGCTTGTTTCATGTCGACGAGCGCCTGGAAAACGGCCAGCTGGTCGCCCGCCTCGATCGCCGCCGCCCGGATCTATACCTGATCCCGCTGGAGCACGGCCGCCCCTGCGCCGAGCTGCTGATGCTGAAAAAAGGCCACCTGCAAGCCGCCAGCCAACGCGGTATCTGGCTGGCGGAAAGCTTCGCAGCGCAAGAAGGCTGGCTGGTGCGCGATGAGCGGATCCGCTGGAAAGACTGGCTCGCGCAACAGCACCTCAGCCAGCCAGCCGCCAAAAAAGCCCCAGCGGCAGGCCGTATGACCGAGCGCAATAGCGTTCGCACGGCCTGACTACAGGGGCTGAATCGGCTTGCAGCTAAGCGAAGCGGCTATTTGAGTTCGCTGGAGCTTTTACCGAGCAGGCGCCGCGCGACGATCAACAACTGGATCTGCTGGGTACCCTCGAAGATGTCGAGAATCTTCGAGTCACGCGCCCACTTCTCCAGCAATTCGTCCTCGACATAACCCAGGGTGCCGGCCAACTCCACGCATTTGAGCGTGACTTCGTTGGCCACCCGCCCGGCTTTGGCTTTGGCGATCGAAGCCTCTTTCGAGTTAGGGAGTTTATTGTCGGCCATCCAGGCCGCCTTCAAGGTCAGCAGGCGTGCGGCTTCCCACTCGGCTTCCAGGCGGTACAAGGCTGCCTCGGCATGGCTCACCGACAATAAGGGCTTGGCATAGTCGAGCCGGCAGACTTTGTGCAACAGCTCACGGGTTCGATCCAGCGCCGCCTTGGCCACGCCGATTGCCATTCCCGCCACCAGCGGCCGGGTGTTGTCGAAGGTCTCCATGACCCCGGCAAAACCTTTTTGCACATCGATTTCCGGGTTGCCCAGCAAGTTGGCGGCCGGCACCCGGCAGTCGCTGAAACTGATCGAGGCGGTATCGGAAGCCTTGATCCCGAGCTTCTTCTCCAGCCGGGTCACCGTCATTCCCGGGGTGCCGTGCTCGACCACGAAGGATTTGATCGCCGCGCGGCCCAAGCCTTTATCCAGGGTCGCCCAGACCACTACCGCATCGGCGCGCTCACCCGAGGTGACGAAAATCTTCTCGCCATCGAGGATGTAGTGCTCGCCCTCCTTGCGCGCCGTCGTGCGGATAGCGGCAGAATCGGAGCCACAACCAGGCTCGGTGATCGCCATCGCCGCCCAGGTTCCGCCGAAGCGCTTGAGCTGCTCATCATTGGCCACCGCGGCGATCGCCGCATTGCCCAGCCCTTGCCGAGGCATGGCCAGCAGCAGGCCGACGTCACCCCAGCACAACTCGATAACACCCAGACAGGCCGACAGGTTGCCGCCGTTCTTGATCCCACTTTCCACCGACGCCGCAGCGCCACGCTTGCTGGCCGAGGTCGCGCCGATGGCTTCCGGCGAGCCGGCGTTCATGCCATCGAGCAGCGCCGCGAGCAGATCCAGCTCTTTCGGGTAGGCGTGCTCGGCCTTGTCGTATTTACGCGAGATCGGGCGGAAATACTTCGCCGCCACCTGATGCGCCTGATTGACCAGGCCGGTGAATTTCTTCGGGGTTTCCAGATTCATCAGTGTCGCCCCCTTAAAGCTGCAGGCCGCCGGCCATCAGGGCCACGGCGCGTAAATCGCGGTACCAGCGCTCGGCTGGATGCTCTTGGGTGAAACCGTGGCCGCCGAGCAGTTGCACGGCATCGGTGCCGATCTTCATCGCCTTTTCGGCACACAGCAGCCGTGCCAGGTACGCCTCACGCTGAAATGGCAGGCCCTGTTCGGAGCGGGCACAGGCTCGCCAGACCATCAGCCGCATGGCGTCCAGCTCGATGGCGATATCCGCGACGATAAAGGCCACACCCTGGCGATGGCTGATCGGCTCGCCAAACGCCAACCGCTCGTTGCAGTAGCCGACCACATAATCCAACGCTGCCTGCGCCGTACCCACGGCCAAGGCGCACCACGCCAAGGCGGCATGATCGAGGAAACTCTGGTAGTCGAAATGCACTGCCGCCAGGCGCTGCTCAGCCGCGACCTTGACGTTATTCAACTTAAGCCGCGCAGTTGCACCGGCCTTCAGGCCCATGGCCGGCTCCGGGGGCCGCTCAAGCCCTTTGGCGCCAACCTCGACAATGAACAACCCGGGACCATCGTCAGCCTGTGCCGCAACGATCAGCTGGCTGGCATCCAGCCCACGCAGCACCAGACACTTCTCCCCGGACAAGCGGTAATGCTGACCCTTGCGCTTGGCCCGCGTGCTCAACTGCAGCGGGTCGAACAGCGCGGTCGGTTCATTTACCGCAATCGCCATGACCGGCGCCGAATCCTCGCCGACAAAGGCCGGCAACCAGCGAGCCTGTTGCTCGGACGAGCCCCAGCGACGGATACAGTTGGCCGCGGACAACGGCACCAGCAGCGCCGCCGCCAGGGACAGGTCGCCCTTGGCCAGCGCCTCGGCGATCAGCGCATTGCTGACCGTGGTGCGCTCGCCGGCCATACCGCCATGCACCTCGCCGACACCATAGTGGGTCAGGCCCAGTTCCTGAGCCTGGTTGAGCAGCTCGGCAGACAACGCCGCATTGGCGTCGGCAGCATGGGCCGCCGGGCGCAGCACTTCGCTGGCGAAGCTTTCCAGCATCTCCACCAGCATCGACTGCTCGTCGGACAACGAAAGGTCGAACAGCGCATCCGGATCGGCCTTGCGCGGGCCGCGACTGTTCTTCAACGCACGCTCGGCGGCCAGGCGAAAGCTCGCGCGACTACCGCTGTAGATCAGCTTTTCGAAGGGTTTGCGTAGCTTCAGGCGATCCGGCCAATCGGCCTGGGCCAGCCGGTTCAATAGGGCCAGGGCGCGGCCTTGCACATCGGCATTCATGGGCATCGTGTTCCACAGCGAATGAAGATGCCTGGAGCATGCGCGCGGGAACAGCCAGCGGCTATGACCGCCCCGCCGACAGCGACTGGCAGCTTGGCCAGTTCAAACTGGCATCAGAGCAGCGCGCGATCCCATCGTATGCCTTGCTTGACGATACGCGCGGGCACACCGGCGACCACGCAGTTGCCTTCCTCGAAAGCCCGGCTGACCACCGAGCAGGCGCCGACCACCGACTCGGGATGCAGCACCGTACCCTTGAGGATCTGCACGTCACGACCGATCCACACCCGATCGGCAATGTGCACGCTGCGCGAGGGGTTGAGCCGCTCGCCCGTGTGCATGTCGAGGATCGAGTGCTTGTCGCCTGTACGGATGAGGATTTCGGTGGACAACATGCAGTCACGACCAATATCGATGCTGGCCGCCTCATCCACCAGCAGGTAGGCGCCTTCGACCGTGGTGTCGGCACCGATGCGGATATGCTGACCGCGGGTGTTGCGCAGGTAGATTTTTCCAGAACTGAAACGCACGCGCGGGCCGATATCGATCAGGTTGTCCTCGCCATCCAGGCGAATCTCGCAGTGACTGAGTTCAGCATCCTCTCCGATCAGCAACCGGTTGTTGCGTCCCGCAAGCTTGATGGTGATCTTTTTCATGCGCTGCCGAGAGCTCTGGGGCAACTGCAAAGTATTACCTGGTTTGAGCTTTAGACGATTCTTGTAGGCGAGATCTCGCAGGAGCAGGTAGAGCCGTTGCAGCATGACGACCTCAGGAGCGCTCACGGATCTTGTTGACGATGGCGGTGGTCGAGCTGTTTTCCACCAAACCCAGTACCTTCACCGTCCCGCCGTAGGCCCGGACTATCTCGGCGCCAACCACTTGGTCGATGCCATAGTCGCCGCCCTTGACCAGCACGTCCGGCTTGACCAGGCCGAGCAAACGCTCAGGGGTGTCTTCGGTGAAACTCACCACCCAGTCCACGGCGCCCAACCCAGCCAGCACCGCCATGCGCCGGTCAACGCTGTTGATCGGCCGACCCGGGCCTTTCAGCCGGGCTACCGAAGCATCATCGTTAATCGCCAGCACCAGCCGGTCGCCCTGGGCCCGGGCCTGTTCCAGATAGGTCACATGGCCAGCATGCAGAATGTCGAAGCAGCCGTTGGTGAAGACGATTTTCTCGCCATGCGCGCGGGCATCTTCGATGCTGGTCAGCAGCTGCTCGAGGCTCAGCACGCCGCGCTCGGAGCCCTGCTCGCGCTGCACCGCGCGGCGCAGTTCCGGGGCGCTGATGGCCGCTGTACCGAGCTTGCCGACCACGATGCCGGCGGCCAGGTTGGCCAGCGCCACCGCTTGCGGCAGCTCTTCACCGGCGGCGATGGACGCCGCCAGGGTGGAAATCACCGTATCGCCGGCGCCGGTGAC
>JBOICE010000313.1:0-5630 GCA_050739815.1 Pseudomonas sp.
GCCTCGCCCAGGCAAATGCCACAGTCGATTCATTACAAGGAGTTAACCATGAGTCTCTCGAAAGTCCCCTTGCCGGCATCCCTGGCGCAGCGTTACCCGGTGCTGATCGTGGTCAATACCCAGGAACACCCGGGCAGCATCGTTTACCGCAGTGCCCAGGAAGTCGGCCAGGTATTGCAGGAGCATGGCCTCGATGTCGAACTGGTTGGCTCCCTGGAGGACGCCGAAATCGCCATGCGCGCCGACCCGGCCTACTGCTGCGTGATCCTCGGCTGGGGCCTGTGCGAAGCCAACCTGGCGCAGGCGCAGCAACTGATCCGGCTGATCCGCCGGCGTACCGCGCAGCTGCCGATCATTCTGGGCATGAGCCAGGAGCACCAGAGTCGGGTGCCGCTGGAGTTCGTCGAGAACATCGACGGTTTCATCTGGCAACCGGAAGACAGCGCCGAGTTCATCGCCGGACGCATCGAAGCGGCGGCCCGCCGTTATCTCGACAGCATCCTGCCGCCATTCTTCGGTGCCCTGGTCAACTTCGCCGACACCCACGAATACTCCTGGCACACCCCCGGCCATACCGGCGGCACCGCCTTCATGAAGACCGCAGTGGGGCGCAGCTTTCTCGACTTCTATGGCGAACAGATGCTGCGCTCCGACCTCAGTGTGTCGGTCGGCGAGCTGGGTTCGCTGAATGACCACTCCGGGCCGATCGCCGAGGCGGAGAAAAATGCCGCGCGGGTGTTCGGCGCCGACTTCACCTTCTTCTCGGTGGGCGGCAGCTCGGCGAGCAACGAGATCGTCCTGCACTCGGCGGTGACCGATGGCGACTCGGTGCTGGTCGACCGCAACTGCCACAAGTCGCTGAACTACGCGCTGAACATGTCCGGCGCGGTGCCGCTGTACCTGCGCCCGCGGCGCAACGCCCGCGGCCTGATCGGCCCGGTGCCGCGCAGCGAGCTGACCCCCGAGGCGGTGGCGGAGAAACTCGCGCAAAGCCCGCTGGTCAGCAACAAGCAGGCGCTGCCGGTGCTGGCGGTGCTGACCAACTCGACCTACGACGGCCTCTGCTACAACGTGCAGACCACCACCCGCGAGCTGAGCCAGAGCGTCAACCGCATCCACTACGACGAAGCCTGGTATGCCTATGCGCGCTTCAACCCGCTGTACGAGGGGCGCTACGGCATGCACCGCGGCGAGCGGCATGCCGACGATGCCACGGTGACCGTCACCCACTCCACCCACAAGCTGCTGGCGGCACTGTCGCAAGCCTCGATGATCCACATTCGTTCGGGCAAGGTGCCGATCAAGCCGGCGCTGTTCAACGAAGCTTTCATGATGCACACCTCGACGTCGCCGCAATACAGCATCATCGCCTCCACCGATGTGTCGGCGAAGATGATGGACGACGCCGGCGAGTACCTCACCGACGAGTCCATCGGCGAAGCCATCGCCTTCCGCCAGGCCATGGTTCGCCTCGGCAACGAGGTGCGCCAGCGCGGCCCGCAGGACTGGTGGTTCGGTGTCTGGCAGCCGGACGAAGTCAACGGCGTGCCCTTTGCCGACCTCGACCCGCAGGCCCTGCGCCATGGCGATGCCTGGGTGCTCAGGCCGACGGCCAGCTGGCACGGCTTCGGCGACCTGGGTAGCGACTACTGCATGCTCGACCCGATCAAGGTCACCGTGCTCACACCGGGGCAGACCCTGGAAGGGCAGATGGAGAGCAGCGGCATTCCGGCACCGCTGGTGTCGTCCTTCCTCTCCAGCCGCGGCATCGTGGTGGAGAAGACCGAGCCGTACTCCATCCTGCTGCTGTTCAGCCTGGGCGTGACCAGGGGCAAGTGGGGCTCGCTGGTCGCCGGGCTGATGGAGTTCAAGAAGCATTACGACAGCAACGCCTCGCTGGAACTGGTCATGCCCGACCTGGTGGCCAGCCATGGCGAGCGCTATGCCGGCATGGGTCTCAAGGACCTGGCCGACGCCATGCACAAGGACATGCTCGCCTCGCAGCTGCTGCCCAACATGGACGCCGCCTTCAGCCTGCTGCCGGACATCGTGGCCTCGCCGCGGGAGACCTTCGCCAGGCTGGTGAAAGGCGAGATCGAGCAGATCGCCGTGCGCGACATGCTCGAACGCACCGTGGCCGTGCAGATCGTGCCCTATCCGCCGGGTATCCCGCTGATGATGCCGGGCGAGAAGGCCGGTGCCGACAAGCGGGCCATCGTCGACTATTTACTGGCGATGGAGCTGTTCGACAGCCACTTCCCCGGTTTCGAGCATGACAACCATGGTGTCGAGATCGAGCGTGATGGCCAGGACGGCCTTACCTATAAGGTTTATGTGGTCAAACAGTAACGCTTAGCCAACCCCGGCCCGCCGGCAGCTCGTGCGCCGGTGGACCCGGGCGGTGCTTTTAACAGCGCAAGGAGACGTCGATGGCTGAGTCAAGCAAGAAAATGAGCCTGATGGGGCTCACCACACTGGTGTCGGTCAACATGATGGGCTCCGGCATCATCATGTTGCCGGCGAACATGGCCCAGCTGGGGGCCGTATCGCTGTTGTCATGGATCATCACCGCAGTCGGCTCCATGGCCATCGCTTACTGCTTCGCCCAGTGCGGCATCTACGGCCCACGCTCGGGCGGCATGTCGGCCTATACCGAGGAGGCGCACGGCAAGTCGGCGTTCTTCCTCTGCTCGTTCCTCTATTTCCTGTCGCTGGCCATCGGCAACGTGGCCATCGGCATTTCCGCGGTGGGTTACCTGACGCCGTTCTTCCCCTGGCTGGGCTCCGGCGCCATCCCGCTGTTCGTCGGCACGGTCGGGCTGCTCTGGCTGACCACCCTGGCCAACTTCGGCGGCCCGAGCATCACCGGCAAGATCGGTTCGGTGACCGTCTGGGGGGTAATCATCCCGGTGGCGGGGCTGAGCGTGATCGGCTGGTTCTGGTTCGACCCGAGCGTGCTGTCGGCGGCCTGGAACCCGAACAACCTGAAGATCAGCGATGCCATCGCGCAGAGTATCCCGCTGACTCTGTGGGCTTTCCTTGGCATGGAGTCGGCGGCGCAAGCCTCCGATGCGGTGGAGAATCCCAAGCGCAACGTGCCGCTGGCCTGCCTGTTTGGCACCCTCGGCGCTGCGGTGGTCTACGTGCTGTCGACCACGGTGATCCAGGGCATCGTGGCGAACGCCGAGCTGGCCAACTCCAGCGCCCCCTTCGCCTATGTCTACGCGCAGATGTTCAACCCCTTCGTCGGCAAGATCATCATGGCGCTGGCGGTGATGGCCTGCATCGGCTCGCTGCTGGGCTGGCAGTTCACCCTGGCGCAGACCGCCAAGATGACCGCGGACCAGGGACTGTTCCCGAAACTGTTCAGCAAGGTCAGCGCGATGAACGCGCCGATCATCGGCATGCTCGTCTGCGGCGTGCTGCAGACCCTGATGGCCCTGTCGACCATCTCGCCGAATGCCAGCGAGCAGTTCAGCAAGCTGGTCAGCCTGGCCGTGGTAACCAACCTGATTCCCTACGTGACGGCGCTTACCGGCCTGCTGGTAATGATGTACAAGGCCAGTGTCACGCCCGCCGTGTACACCCGCAACACGGCGTTGTTGCTCATCGCGGTGGCCTATTCGCTGTACGCCCTCTACGCTTCCGGCAAGGATGCGGTGTTCGGCGCGATGATCGTGCTGGCCATCGGTTACCTGCTCTACGGCTTCATCGCCAAGAACTTTGTCGATAAGCAGCCTGTGTCCGGCCGGGCCTAGGCATGTCTTCAGGATTGCCAAGACATCTGAATGTGGGGAACAGGATATGAACATGCAACTGCCCAAACCCGTAATTCTGCTGCTCGCCGGGCTGGTCATGCTGTCGCCCGTGCTGGCCAGTGCCAGCTCCGCCACCCTTGAACGGGTGCGCACCAGCAACAGCCTGACCCTCGGCTACCTGCCGGACATGGCCCCGTTCAGCAACCAGCAGGGCGATAAGGCCGACGGCTATGCCATCGACCTGTGCCTGCAGGTTGCCGCCAAGGTCAAAGTCGAACTGGGCCTGGCCGATCTGCAAGTGCGCTACCAGGCACTCGACGACGCCGAGAGCATCAGCGCGGTCAGTTCCGGCAAGGTCGACATCCTCTGCACGCCGACCCCGGAAACCCTGGCCCGGCGCAAGTCGGTCAGCTTCTCGCTGCCGATCTACACCGCCGGCCTGGCGGCCCTGGTGCGCGATGATGCCAACGAAACCCTGCTCAGGGTACTCAATGGCGAGGTGGCACATAGCGGCCCGACCTGGCGGGCCACCGTCAACCGCGGCCTGGCCAATCACACCTATGTGGTGACCAAGGGCGGCGCCACCGAGGCCTGGGTGCGCGACAAGATACGCCTGCTCGGCGTGGTCGCCACCCTGGTCACGGTCGACAACCACGAAGAGGGCGTGCAGCTGGTGGCCGAGGGCAAGGCCGACGCCTTCTTCTCCGAGCGTATCCTGTTGCAGAACTACCTGGCGAAGAACAAGGCCGTCGGCGACATGATGGTGCTCGAACGCATCTTCGAGTTCGCCCCGGTATCCATGGCCCTGGAGCGCGGCGACGAAGACTTCCGCCTGCTGGTGGATACCGCCCTGAGCGAAGCCTACCGTTCCGGCGATCTCGAACGCATCTATAAACAGTACCTCGGCGAGCCCGGCGATACGGTCAAGATGCTGTTCAAGGTCTATGCGCTCCCCTAGAACTAGCCAGGAAGAACGGGTGTAGCTCCCGTCTGCCGATTGAGCCGAGCGAGAGCGGGTACAACAGTGCCCAGCTCAGCATCCCTGCGGCGACCACAACCTGTTCTGTGCCTGCGTGCCGATGGAGGATCACCGCGAGTAAAGCATTCGCTGCGAACGATAAGGCCGCCCTCGGGCGGCCTTATTTTTTACTGGGCAAAGCACGGCTATTCCGCCGCCAGAATCGCACTGGCCAAATCCATGTCGCTGCTGGCGCTCAGTCCTGGTTGCTCGCTGCGCAGCTGTTGCAGCGCGGCTTCCAGATAGGGACCGCGGATAGTGCCGTTGCTGGCAACAAAGCTACTCGCATCCTCTCGGGCTGCGAGGATCAGCTTGTCATCATGTTTCTTGCGGAAGGTCAGATAGGTTGAAGCGGTGGTCGCGCCTGACGAAATCACATCACGCCAGAAGTCGCTGTCAGCCAATGCTGAGCCAGTGGGAAGGGCGAGCAAGGCCGCGAGGGGTAAGGCAAGTTTGGTCCGCATGGAAGATACTCCGCAGTCACTACTTGTACGTAGGACTGCTGGTGTTTGCAGGGAGTTCAGTCTGCGGACGGCAGGTCGAGCCGTGGGGCGGCCTTGGGGATAGCTGCGCGGGGGCCGGCAGTGCGGGTGTGGCGCTCGTGGTGAAGGTCACTGCAGCTTCGGTCGTGGCCAGCGGCGCGAGCTGCGGCGCCGTCATGCGGCGGCTTCGACCTTGAGCAATACGCCGTCCTGGCCGATCACCTTGATCTGGGTTCCGGCCGGCAGGTCCGGTCCACTGACCAGCCAGAGGCTGTCACCGGCCTTGATCTTGCCGCGACCGCCGACTATGGCCTCATGCAGCTGGAAGGTGCGGCCGACGAACTCCTGGCCGCGTTGGTTCAGCCCTGGTTG
>JBOICE010000314.1:0-3574 GCA_050739815.1 Pseudomonas sp.
CATCGTCCTTGAGGAAGAACTCGGAGTGTCGGCGCGACAGCTCCAGGTCGCTGAAGCACAGCTCGCACTTCACGGAGCGGCCGAAGGTCATCGAGCCGGTCACATGGTATTTGTGCCCTTGATGCTCGCCCTTGATCACTTGCAGGAACCAGCGCGCAGCCACCTCGACCTTCGGCTTGTTCTTCGCCGGGTCGACCAGCAGCAGCTCCAGCGAGCCGAGCCGCACCTTGTCGTCCGAGCGCAGTTGGTAGCGGGCGCCAATGCGCTCACCGTTGACGAAGGTGCCGGCCTGGGTGCCGCAGTCACTCAGGTAGTAGAGGCCGTGATCCTGGCGGATTTCGGCATGAAAGGGGCTAACGTCCGAATCCGTCAGTACCAGGCTGTTGCGGCTGTCCTGGCCGATGGTAAAGCGTTCATCCACCAGCCAGATCGGTGCTTGGCGATTGTCCGTGAAGTGAATCCTGAGCATGTTCAGTATCTACCTTGAGAAAGTTGCGCCAAGTCACTTCAACCCGTGACCGTATTACTCAAACCCTTTGCCCCCGAGCCCGGTAGCGATCACTCGACTTACTGCTCGACTCCGCACGCTCAATTATCGAAGAGCCGATTCCACAGACGCTTGAGGGCATTCGGTTGCTTTTGTTCCTGGCTGTTAGACGAGTTCGCGGCGCGGCTGGCGGGAGTACGGACTGCCTGAGCCTGGCGCACGCGCCGCTCATGGTCATCGTAGAGCTTTAGCAGCACTTCGTTGTCGGGTTGCACTTCCAGGCCATGCTGGATGGATTCCAGCGCCAGGGCGAACTTCCGTTTGGCATAGGCGCCTTCGCTCTGGTCGATGTAGTGCTGCGCCAAGCGCTGCAATCCAGCCAGCGCCTGCTCTTGCCTCGGCACCCAACCCAGCACCTGGTGGTAATAGAACACCGCGCTGTTGTCTTCGGGCAGCAGCAGGCGATTCTCGGCGATGCTTTGTTCGGCCAACTGCAGGTAGCCGGCGACCCGCGCATCGAGCACCCGTTGCAGGCCAGCCTCGGCCTCGGCATTGGCCTCATCGAGCAGCAGGACCTGGCGGAAGTAGTAGTCGGCATTGTCCTGCGCGGGCTCAAGCAGCCTGCCTTCAACCAGGCGCTGTTCGCCACGGGCGAGGAAGTCGGCGATTTTCATCTGCTGCTGGAAGTAATAGCCCGCCCCGCCAACAACGCCAACCAGTAGCAGCCCGAGCAGCACCCACAGCAGGAGCTTGGGCGTGCTCCGCCCGCCAATGGCCGCCCGCTTGTGAGGTTGCTCCAGGTTGAGCGCCGGGACGATGCGGGTGTGGTCCAACTCCACCTCGTTCAGCTCGGCAAGGCTCGCAAGCAGCACTTTGCAGTCGGCAAAGCGTTCGTCGGGGTCCTTGGCCAGCATGCGATCCAACACGTGTTGGTATTGGCTGAGGTGCGCAGGGAGGCCGGGCGGCTCCATCTGCACATGGTTCATCACGGTCTGGGTGTAGCTGGAGCCGCGATAAGGATTCGCGCCGGTGAGCATTTCCAGCAGGATGACGCCCAGGCTGTAGATATCACTGCGCGCATCCAGCGGCTCGCACTGCGTCTGCTCCGGGCTGCTGTAAGCCGGGCTGCCGACGGCGATGTTGAACTGGGTGAGTTCGTTGTCCAGTTCCAGCTCTTTGGCGATGCCGAAATCGGTGATCACCGCGGTGCCGTTGTCGCGAAAGAGGATGTTCGCGGGCTTGATATCGCGATGCACGAGACCTTTTTCATGGACCACGGCGAGACCGCTGGCGATCTGCCAGACAATCGCCAGGGCGCGCTGCGGCTCGAATACCTCGCCCTTGTGCTGGGCCAGATCCCCCCCGGCGACAAACTCCATGGCCAGGTAGTAACGGCCATCGTCCAGTCTGTCGATGTCGTGGATGGTGATAATCGAGGGGTGATGCAGGGAGGCGACTATGTGCCCCTCCTTGATGAAACGCTTGCTAAAGGCCTCGTCATCGGCACTGAGCAAAACCTTCACCGCCACCTTTCGGTGCAGCGACTCCTGGGTTGCCAGATAGACCTCGGCCATCCCGCCCTTCCCCAGCCGGCCATGCACGGTATAGCCGGGTATTTCTAGCAACCTGTCATTCATAGGGAGTCAATGCGTGTCGAGTTATTAGTGTTTTAGAGGTTTCAACAACTTGCGGAGAAAACTGCGTGGGCGGGCTTCGACTATCGGTTGTTCCGCCACGCTGCGGCCCAAAACTATGCAGGAGATGTTGTCCTTGCCGCCCATGTTGTTAGCCAGCTCAATCAGTTGCGCCACCAGCCCGTCGAGTGTACCGGCTGTCGCACAAAGCTGCTGAATCTGCTGATCGGTCAACTCCCCCGTCAGCCCGTCACTGCACATCAGGAGCAGTTCACCCGGCTCCAGGGTGCCCCGCACCAGGCCGACCTCCAACGCCTGTTCGACCTGACCGAGGCACTGGGTGACGATATTGCGGCGCGGATGGCTGCGCGCTTGCTCTGCGCTCATCTCGCCGGCATCCATCATCGCCTGCACCCAGCTGTGGTCACGGGTCAGCGGGCTGATGCCGTCGGTGCCGACCCGGTAGGCGCGGCTGTCGCCGATCCAGGCCACCTCGAAATCGGCACCGGCGAATTTGGCGGCAACCACTGTGGTGCCCATGCCGCGCCCGCCTGAGTCCTGCTCCGCGGCCATGAGGATGGCGGTATTCGCCGCGTGGATGGCGGCGACCAGATCTTCGCCGTATGCGGTCACTTCACGCAGGGTTGCCAGCGCGATGGCACTCGCCACCTCGCCACACTGGTGGCCGCCCATGCCATCGGCGAGAGCCCACAGGTTCAGCTCCGGGCAGCAGAGCACGGCGTCTTCGTTGTGCTCGCGAACCCGGCCGGCGACAGACTGCGCCGCGTATCCCAAGGCTTCATTGGTGAGCGTCATTGGCATGGTTTCTTATATCGCCTTCTGTACTGCCGACAGGCATTGTAGCCCTCACGTGGATCTGCACGAGCTCACCGCGAAAGCTGTTGCAACTGCCCTGAATGATGCGACCGCCGCCCGCCGCTGTCATCGTCCCGCGCAGATTTCCGCGCGAAATGTTAAGCAGTCGAGGCTTGACGGCTCTGCCAGCCAGCCGTGCTCGGGGCGCAGAGCTTCCTTGAAGCTGAAGCCGTTGCATAAGCGCTGAAGCGGCTGAGTAATTCTCCCGTTCAAGTGCTCACCAACCTATGGCAGACAGGTCGGAGCACGACGCTGCAAATGATGGCTTTGTTCGCCTGGAAGATTTGGGAGGTGCCAGCGAGCATGGGACGGACTAAAATCGGCGGCCTGAGCCATAGGTCTGGATTGCCGCTGGTCGCCGCCCGCAGGGACAGGTGACCGCAAGCAATACGGCCGACTCCCTCCATCCGTACAGATCAAGAGAACAAGCATGGGCGCACAGTGGAAAGCCAAACATAGAGAAGCGGCCGCGAATGCCAAGGGTCGTATTTTCGGCAAGCTGGCGAAGGAAATCATGATCGCGGCGCGCGCAGGTGCCGACCCAGACATGAACCCGCGTTTGCGCCTGGTGGTGGAG
>JBOICE010000315.1:0-7765 GCA_050739815.1 Pseudomonas sp.
GGCGAGGTACGCCGCAAACTCAGCCTTAACCAGCAGTGGGAAGTTTCGCGCAACCTCGGCCTGCGCCTCTCTGCCCAACGCGACTTCAGCCAACTGAGCTCGCCGGAGCATGAAATCCAACTGGAGCTGAAGTGGTATCACTACTAGCCGTGGCGGTCTCAGAACAGCCCGCCACCGGACCAGTCACCGACCCGGCCTGGGCTAGCCACTTTTTCATCACAGCGTTTTAACAAATTTCTGACACCCCTGGCCGCAGACTGCCGCTATACCCCTCCAGCCCAAACCATGCGCCGCGGCGAATACCTGCTGGGAGGGCGGGAGTCTCATGTTCCGCTCTGCCCTCTTATTCACCGCCAGCTTGCTGCTGGGCTGCCGGAGCACCCACGACTACCTGCTCAGGCAAGGCTATCCAGCAGCTTTCGCCGATGGCTTTGAGGATGGTTGCGGCAGCGGCAGGCAGGCGGCCGGGGCCATCAGCGGAAGCTTCAACAAAGATGTACCGCGCTACCTGCGTGACCCTCAGTATACCGAGGGCTGGAGCGACGGCTTCCGCCAATGCCAAGCCATGGCCGAAAGCGCAGACCGCCAGGACTATGAAAGCCGCCGCTACGACCCGCGCTGGGCAGGCATGCCCAGGGCAAGGAAGCCTGGGCACTGATCATCGCCAGCGTGCTGATCTCGCCACTGTGGCTGTGGGCGCCATGGTTGTGCGCCACGCTCTGGTATTGCGCCCTCAACTACTACCTGACCCACAAGAAGCCCCATGCCTATCCCGAATGGGCGCGTGCACATCTGCCCCGGCACTACGACCAGCACATGGGCCCCAACCCGAACGCCAACTGGCGTGTGACCAAGCCTTGGTTCGATTGGGCGTTCGGCACCCGCGAGTACTACGTCGACAGCGAACGCGAACGGCAGGGTCTGCACAAGGTCAAGTCGGCTTCCAGCACTCAGGGATGATCCCTCGCGGCCTTTCCCCCAGGTACAAAAAAGCCCCAGCCTTGCGGCAGGGGCTTCTCGGCGGTGTGCCGAGCCTGAGCCCGGCATCACCTCACTGCGCGAGCTTCTTGTAGCGCACCCGGTGCGGCTGGGCGGCGGCGTCGCCGAGGCGTTTGCGCCGGTCGGCTTCGTACTCGCTGTAGTTGCCTTCGAAAAACTCGATGTGCGAATCGTCCTCGTACGCCAGAATATGCGTGGCGACGCGGTCGAGGAACCAGCGGTCGTGGGAGATCACAATCGCCGCGCCCGGGAAGTCGAGCAGTGCTTCTTCCAAGGAGCGCAGGGTTTCCACGTCGAGGTCGTTGGATGGTTCGTCGAGCAGCAGGACGTTGGCACCCTCTTTCAGGGTCAACGCCAGATGCAGGCGGCCACGCTCACCACCGGAGAGGTCCTTGACGAACTTCTGCTGGTCGCCGCCCTTGAAGTTGAAGCGGCCGACGTAAGTGCGCGATGGCACTTCATAGTTGCCGATGCGGATCATGTCGGAACCGCTGGAAACGGCTTCCCACACGCTCTTGCTGCCATCGAGGTCTTCGCGACTCTGGTCGACGCAGGCCAGTTGCACGGTTTCGCCGACTTCGATGCTACCGGAGTCCGGCTGTTCCTTGCCCATCAGCATGCGGAACAGGGTCGATTTACCGGCACCGTTACCGCCGATCACCCCGACTATGGCGCCTTTGGGCATGCTGAACGACAGGTTGTCGATCAGCATGCGGTCGCCATAACCTTTGCTGACGTTGTTGAACTCGATGACCTTGTCGCCCAGGCGCGGGCCAACCGGGATGTAGATCTCGTTGGTCTCGCTGCGTTTCTGGAATTCCTGCGACTGCATTTCCTCGAAGCGTTGCAGGCGCGCCTTGGATTTCGACTGCCGGGCCTTGGCGCCTTTACGCACCCACTCCAGCTCTTCTTTCATGGCCTTTTCGTGAGCCGACTGCTGCTTGGACTCCTGGGCGAGACGGTCAGACTTGGCCTCCAGCCAGCCGGAGTAGTTGCCCTCGTAAGGAATGCCGGCGCCGCGGTCGAGTTCGAGAATCCAGCCGGCGACGTTGTCGAGGAAGTAACGGTCGTGGGTGATCGCGACCACTGTGCCGGGGAAATCGTGGAGGAAGTGCTCCAGCCAGGCCACCGAGTCGGCGTCCAAATGGTTGGTTGGTTCGTCCAGCAGCAGCATGTCCGGTGCCGACAGCAGCAGGCGGCACAGCGCGACGCGGCGCTTTTCACCACCGGAAAGGTGCACCACCTTGGCATCCCAGGCCGGCAGACGCAGCGCGTCGGCGGCGACTTCCAGTTGGCGCTCGAGGTTATGGCCATCGGCAGCCTGCAAAATGGCTTCGAGCTTGCCTTGTTCGGCGGCCAGCGCATCGAAGTCAGCATCCGGCTCGGCGTAGGCGGCGTAGACCTCGTCCAGGCGCGCCTGGGCGTTCTTGATCTGGCTGACGGCCTCTTCGACCACTTCACGCACGGTTTTTTCCGGATCCAGCAGCGGTTCCTGCGGCAGATAACCGATGTTGAGGTCCGGCATCGGCCGTGCTTCGCCGTTAAATTCGTTATCCACGCCCGCCATGATTTTCAACAGGCTGGACTTGCCCGAGCCGTTCAAGCCGAGCACGCCGATCTTGGCGCCGGGGAAGAAAGACAGGGAGATGTTCTTGAGAATTTCCCGCTTCGGCGGCACAACTTTGCCCAGCCGATGCATGGTGTAGACGTATTGAGCCATGAGGAACCTAGCTTCTGTGACAGACATTGATGACTAGAGCGCGAGCCAGGAAAGAGCTCGCGCGACAGGCAATGACCAGATTTTTGCAGAAAAAAGCCTAGCCATTGCTTAGGTGGGAGCCAAGCGCCTCGACAAGCCGTCGACTGCTGGAGGCCGGCGCTCCCACGCGTGTGCGGCAAAGCTACCGGAATGTGCACCACAGGGCAAACCGACGCTCGTCGGACCAACTGGCACTTCGCCACACTTATAGGCATGCTAGCCGGCCCGCGCGCGCGACTGTAAAGTCGGCGGCGCGCCGCCTGCCCAATTCAAGCCCTGAACTCACAGCCTAAGCGCCGGATCATCGTTCGTGCCCAAACCCAAGCCTTCCACCCTCAAGCGCGTGCCTGGCGACCCGCTCGCCGCCCCCTTGCCGGGTTCGGTGAAAGGCGCCCTCGTGCTGTTGGTGTTACTCATGCTCGGGCTGTTGCTGTGGCAGTTGCACCAAGAGCTCCAGCAACGCCGGGAACATCGTCAGCAACGCGAGCACGAATTCGCTCAGCAGTTGGCCGAGCACCTGGCCCTGAGCCTGGAACTCAAGGCCCGCGCCAGCCTCGCCCTGCTGCGCCAGAATGCCCTGCACCCGCCGGAGCCCGAGCAGCGCAGCAGCTTATTGAACGGCCTGCGGGAGATCTTTCCGTCGCTGCACAGCCTGGTCTGGCTCAGCCCGCGTGGTGGCGTCCTCGCCGACAGCCAGGCCGGTGCAGATGACGCGCCCTTCCTCGCTAGCCTGCTGCGCAACAACCTCGGTCAGTCCTACCACTTTGCCTTCAGCGGTCGTGACGGCGGCCAGATCTACCTGCTGCTGCGCCAAGCGGCGAATGCCCCTACCGGTGGCTACTGGGTCGTGCGCATAGGGTTGGAAACGCTGCGCAATGGTTTGCGTGGCTTTGACCGCGGTGAACACGCCTGGCTGCTCGAGGATCGCCTGGCCCAGCGGGTGATCGCCCGCCACCCAGGGCTGCTGCGCCGCAGTTCTATCGCCATGCCCGTCACCGCCGCCGAGCAAGCGCAAAGCCTACTGCTGACGCCCCTGGCCGGCAGCGACTGGCAGTTGCGCACCCTGTTCGATGAACGCCAGGCAACCTCCGAGTTGCTGCCTGAGCTGGCCGGTAAATTTCTGCTGTTTATCTGCTGCGCCCTCCTCACCCTGCTGGTATTGCTGCGCCTGCTGCGCGAACAACGCCGCCTGCGCGAATTGACCGCCGCCTCGCGCCGTTCGCTGCAACAAGCTGCCAGCGCCCTGCGGGCCATCGAGGAGCGCGTGCTGGTGACCCAGAGCGATGGCCAACTGAGTTACCTCAACCCGCAAGCCGAGCTGTTGTTCGGCCTGCACGCTAAAGAAGCACAGAGCCATCACCTGCTCGAACTGCTGCCCGGGCTCGATCCCCTGCTGCTGCACGGTCCGGGCCTGCAGAACGACCTGACCCCGGAGTTGGTGGAAATTCTGCAGGACGGCCAGCCGCGCCAGTTCACCGTGACTCGCAGCGACCTCAGCGAAGGCAGCAAGCACCTCGGGCATGTCTGGGTCCTGCGTGATGTCACCGAACAGCAGCAAGCCCTGCACGTATTGCAGGAAACCCGGCGGCGCTACCAGGACATCTTCGAAGGCAGTGGCATCGCCCTCTGCGTGCTCGATCTGGCCGGCCTGCGCCACTACCTGCAGCAGCAGGGCGTGGATGACCATGACGGTCTGAGCCAGTGGCTCGAAGCCAACCCACAGCGCCATCCAGAGTTGCTCCAGCAGTTGCGGATTACCGAAAGCAATCAAGTAGCCTTGTGTTTACTCGGGGTCAGCTCTACCGAGCAGGCCTGGCAGCACCTGATTAACTGCGGCCCGGTGCGCGCCGACGGCATTCGTTTCCAACTGATCGCCGCAGTACTGAGCGGCCAAAGCCAACTCGAACTGGAGAGCCGGGTCGTCACCCCGCAAGGCCACGAACGCCACCTGTGGCTGGTTCTGCGCTTGCCGGAACGGCTCGAGGATTACTATGCGGTGACCTTGAGCATCAGCGACATCACCAGCCGCAAGCGCGTCGAGCTGTCACTGATCGAACGCGAGCGCTTCTGGTCGGATGTGGTGCGGGCAGTGCCGGACACCCTCTACGTGCATGACATGAGCAACAGGCGGGTGCTGTTCAGTAACAACCGCCTCGGTCAGCGACTGGGTTACAACAAAGTCGAACTACGGGAGATGGGCGAGCGCTTCTGGGAAGTCGTGCTGCACCCGGACGATGTCGAACAGTACCAGCGCGTACGCAACCTGCAACAGGTAGTCGGCGATAGCCTGCTGCTGCAATGCCAGTTGCGCTGGCGGCACCGCAATGGCAACTGGCACTGGTTCGATATCCGCGAACAAGCGCTGAGTCGTGACCCCGCGGGCCGCGTCAGCCGCCTGATCGGGGTGGCCAAGGACATTACCGAGCAGATCGAAGCCAGCGAACTGCTGCGCAACAACGAGAGGCGCTACCGCCTGCTCGCGGAAAGCATCAGCGATGTGATTTTCTCCACTGACAGCAGCCTGGAGCTCGATTACGTCAGCCCTTCGGTACAACCCGTGCTGGGCTATAGCGTCGAGTGGGTGCTCGCCAACACCGTCGACAGCATTGCCGCCGACCCGCGCCAGTTGGCCGGCTTTTATCGACTGCAGGAGCGTGTACGTACAGCGCTTGGCGATCCGCAGCGCCTGAACGAACTGCGCAGCCAGCTGCCGCCACAACTGTTTCTATTCGACTGCTTGCGTTTCGATGGCCGCAAGGTGCCGGTGGAGCTGCGACTGACCCTGATGTGGGACGAGCATGGGCGCTTCGAGGGGTTACTCGGCGTCGCCCGCGACATCAGCCAACAGCGCCGTGCCGAGAAAGACCTGCGGATGGCCGCAACGGTGTTCGAACATTCCACCGCCGCCATTCTGGTCACCGACCCGGCCGGCTATATCGTCCAGGTCAACGAGGCCTTCAGCCGTGTCAGCGGCTATTCCAGCGCACAAGTGCTCGACCAACCGCCCGGCATGCTTACCGCCGACCGCCAGCAGGCCAATCACCTGCGCTACATCCTCAGCCAACTCAATCTGCACGGCAGCTGGGAAGGCGAGGTCTGGCTGAAGCGGCGCACTGGCGAAAACTTCCCGGCCTGGGTCGGGATCACCGCCGTGCAGGATGAAGAAGGTGATCTGGTCAGCTATGTCTGCTTCTTCAGCGACATCAGCGAGCGCAAGGCCAGCGAACAGCGCATCCACCGCCTGGCCTACTACGACGCCCTGACCCACCTGCCGAACCGCACCCTGTTCCAGGATCGCCTGCACACTGCCCTGCAATATGCGGAACGGCATCAGGAGTGGGTGGTGCTGATGTTTCTCGACCTCGACCGCTTCAAGCCGATCAACGACTCCCTCGGCCACGCCGCCGGTGACCGCATGCTCAAGGACGTGGCGCTGCGACTGGCGACCTGCGTCGACGAGGACGACACCGTGGCACGCATGGGTGGTGACGAGTTCACCCTGCTGCTACAGCCACGCAGCACTCGCGAGGGCGCGCTGAACCGGGCCATTCACGTCGCCGAACAGATTCTCTCCAGCCTCGCGCAACCCTTCATCCTCGAAGGCCGGGAGTTCTTCGTCACTGCCAGTATCGGCATTGCCCTCAGCCCGCAAGACGGCAATGAGCTGAGCCAACTGATGAAGAACGCCGACACGGCCATGTATCACGCCAAGGAGCGCGGCAAGAATAACTTCCAATTTTACCAGGCGGCGATGAACGCCACGGCCCTGGAGCGCCTGGAACTGGAAAGCGACCTGCGGCATGCGCTCGAACAGCAGCAGTTCGTGCTCTATTACCAGCCGCAGTTCAGCGGCAACGGCAAGCGCTTGACCGGTGTCGAGGCATTGCTGCGCTGGCGGCATCCGCGCCGCGGCCTGGTCACCCCTGGCGAGTTCATCCCGGTGCTGGAAGAGCTGGGGCTGGTGGTCCAGGTCGGTGACTGGGTGCTGACCGAGGCCTGCCGTCAGCTCAAGGCTTGGCACCACGCCAAGGTGCGGGTGCCGAAGGTGTCGGTCAATCTCTCGGCCCGGCAGTTCGCCGAAGGCCAGTTGGGCCTGCGCATCGCCAGCATCCTGGAGGACAGCGGCATTCCCCCGGCGTGCCTGGAGCTGGAGCTGACCGAGAGCATCCTGATGCGCGACGTCGACGAAACCATGCAGATCCTCGCCGGCTTCAAACGCCTCGGCCTGAGCATCGCCGTGGACGATTTCGGCACAGGTTATTCCTCGCTGAACTACCTCAAGCAGTTCCCGATCGACGTGCTGAAGATCGACCGCAGTTTCGTCGACGGCCTGCCCTCCGGCGAACAGGACGCGCAGATCGCCCGCGCGATCATCGCCATGGCCCACAGCCTGAACCTGGCGGTGATTGCCGAAGGGGTGGAAACGCATGAACAGCTGGAATTCCTGCGTGAACATGAGTGCGACGAAGTCCAAGGCTACCTGTTTGGTAAACCCATGACCGCCAACCAATTCTCTGCCCAGTTCAGCGGGGCCGCGCTGTTCATGTTGAGCTGAGTGCTTTTCTCGGCGCGACTTCATCGGCATCGGCGGCGAAACAGCCCGTAGGTTGGCGCTGAACGCAGCGAAGCCCAACAAAGAGACGCCGCGTCCCTATACGTCGGCTCAAATTTGGCTGCCGGTTGTGGGCACCGCCTCGGTAGCGGATAAGCCACATTGCCACTGCGACGGACCAGCACAATGAAGCCGGCTTATCCCTCACATGACCGACCGTCATGTGCCAGCCAGCGACGGATGCGGTAGAATCCGCCCCCTCTTAGAAGCTGTTCACGATCCCGCTAGCCCGATTTCAACGCCGCTTGGCCGACGCGCTGCAGATCAGGAACAGGTTCTTACCACCACCCAGCTGATTTTCTCAGGGGATTGCCATGTTCAGCCGTGAAACGACTCTCGCCAACTACGACGCCGACTTGTTCGCCGCGATGGAGCAAGAAGCCCAGCGCCAGGAA
>JBOICE010000316.1:0-2577 GCA_050739815.1 Pseudomonas sp.
ACTCATGCCATGGGGGAACTGCCGATGGTTCGTGGAAAAGAGTCTGACACACTTTTGTCGGCCCCGATACTCTTGCGTGTGGCCGAAGCGGCCGACGGTCTGCGCGATGGCAAGCCGCACTGGTTTCTGGTCTCGAGGAGAGCGCCGCACAGCGTGAAGCCGTTCGACAGCGCCAGAGCCGCCGAACGGGCCCTGGTCAAGGCCGGCAGGAGGAAGTTCATGGTGCTGGGTCCGTATCTGACGCGCCCCAAGGACGGGCCCAAAAACGGCCGGACCAAACCGAAGAAGAAGATCCGCTCTGTCGAGATCTACATCGAAGGCGTGAGGAAGCCGGTGAAGCTGGATCCGGCCAAGGTCGACGCGATTTTCCTCAGCCAGTCAGCGTTGGACAAGTTTGCCTACCCGTATTACACGCGGGTGCATGGCCCGGGCGAGGCAGCCCGGCTGCGCCGCACGCAGCTGTCTTCGGAGGACCCCTTTGTGGGACATACTCCCTGGACGCAGTGGGATGATGAAGGAGAGGAAGAAGAGGATAACGGGGACGATTAGTGAGCCTGGCGGGGTGGCACGAGTCGCTCAGCGATGGCCCGGAAGGCCACGCCGTTCCTGACATAGTCGTGGAAGCGCGGATTCTGCCGGAGGAAGCTGTTGAGTTCCTGAATTGCGGCGGTGGTATCGCCCACCAGAAGCAGTACGTGAGCGGCATCGAAGGGTAACGCCGATTGGAGCAAGGAATTCGTTGCAGCCGTACGGCGCGCCCGCGAGAGAATGGCGAGCGCGCTGTCCCGCTGCCCGTGTTTGGCCCAGAGTCTTGCGATCAATGTTTCGCGGAAAACCGGCGTATAGTCCGATGAAGACCGAGGCGGATCGAGTTGGCGCAACGCCATCAGCACGTTATAGGCCGAGTCCATGGTGATGAGCCCGGCCCGGTTCGGGTTCGCCGCCGAAAGCACCAGGAAGCACTCGAGAAACTGGTAGTCGCTCGGGAATTGCTCGTGGCCATTCCGACAATGTTGGTCCGCTTCGTCGAAGCGATTGCGGTCCATTTCGATGCCGATGAGCCGATTGATGATCTGCTGAGATCCTCGCTGAAAGGCATCGGCCTGAAGCGCGCGCTGCGCGTAGAGCGACGCTTCATCCAGCGCGCCTGACAAGTGCCGCAGACGGCTCAACCGGGCCCAGGCTGAAGCCCTGCTCTTATCCTTGGCCACGGCTTCTTTCAAGTCCAACTCTGCCGCACGTTGAAGAGCCGCCCCAGCCGTGTCGCCATTCACGACATTGCCGGCTATATGCATTTTTGCAGTGCCCCGCAGTTCAAACGCCGCCGCATTGGCCCGGTCCAGCTGCAACGCATCATCGGCAAACTCGATGGCAGTGCGCAGGAACGCGTTCGACGTGTCCGAACCGGGGCCGGCCGTGAAAACACCTCGGTCCAGCGCCAACCAGCCGCGCAACAGGATGGGCTCGACCCAGCGCTCATCGAGACGATGCGCAGACACCAGCATTGAGTCCGCACTCTGCAACAGGAACTCGTATTTCGCGGCGTCCGCAACCCGCAACCGGGGATTCGCCGAAAGCACCTGCTCGCGAAAATCATCGGCCACTTGATACAAACGGTACGCTTCCTGGCTGGTCACACCACGTGCGATGTGCTGCATCTGGATTTGCTGACCCACGTGCCGGCGCAAAAACTTGCCTACTTCCTGAACCGCATCATCCTCGAGCTGAAAACCGGCCCGCAGAGGACGCTCAAAGGTACTGATGGGCGTGCTGCTCATGTCGCGGGCATCGGTTACCTGCACACTCACACGAATGTTGTCGCGCGACTGCTGGACACTGCCCGACACGATAGTGCCCACTTTGAGCGCGCGTACGATGCTGTCCAGCGGCGCATTGCTGTTTTGATACGGCTTCACACCGTTGCGCGAGATGACACTCAAGGCCTCGACGCGGCTCAATTCCTGGATCAGCGCTTCCGTGAGTCCCTTGGCCACGTAGTCGAGTTTGCCGCCCTCCGTGTTGTCGTCGAAATACAACACGGCGACTCGGCTCTTGTCGTAGCCCAGGGAATCGATGGGCAATGCTGCCATGCGTGGCTGGTCGTTCAGCGCACGCCACACCGGCACGCCCGCGGCAAGCAGCACCACCGCCGCGGCGATTGGCGCGCCCACGCGGAACACCGGGCGCTTCGCCCAGCGCTGCCGAATGACCTCGGCCTGGATAGCAACGGGTTGCGGGGCGGGTGACGCAACGGGAACGGGCACCGGCAGTGGTACCGGCCGAGTTTCGACAGGTGATGTTGAGCTGGCTCGCACACGGGCGGCCAGCGCACGCGTCTCTTCCAGCGGCACCAGGTCTATTTCTTTGAGCCGCGCCGCGTAGCCGTCGAAAGTGTGCAGCGCCTCCGCCCGCCGACCCAGCTCGTGCAGCAGCTCAATCGTGCGATGGTGCGCTTCATCTTCGACCGGGTCGAGCTCGCTCCAGCGCTGTGCCACGGCCAGCGCTCCGGCGCGATCGCCCGCTTCCAGCAGCTGCTTGATGCGCTCCCGCCGCGCGCGCCTGTGCAGACGGTCGTAG
>JBOICE010000317.1:0-4433 GCA_050739815.1 Pseudomonas sp.
ATGACGACCTTCGCATTCCCGGGCTCGCTGCCGGACAGCTTCCTGGGGTTGCGCACGAGCAGCGTCAGGGCGATGTCCTTGCGGTTCGCCAGCATTTGGATCACCCAGCGCGCGATCTGCCCGCTGGCGCCCAGGATCAGTACTTTCTTCATTTGCGTCCACCGATGTTTGGCTGCTTACAGGTTTTCCTTGAAGAACGGAACCACTTTCGCGAGCGCGTAGCCCACGGGCTCTGGCTTGTCGTAGAGGTCATAGTGCGACCAGCCCTGCGCGACGACCAGTTCCTTCTTCTTCGACGCTGCACGGCCATAGATCTCGCAACCGTCACGGTAGGCGCCGAATCCGCCGGGCTTGTCGCCGATGACCACCATCAGCGGCTGGTGAGAAGGACTTCGGCATGCGCGAATGCATCCCAGCCCATGGCGGCGCTGTTGAACGAGAACAGTCCGCTGGTGGCGCCATGGGGCTTCTGGCCGCGCGGCGTCTTGTAGTAGTCGGTGGCTTCCAGCACGTCGATGTCGGTGATGCCGTTCTTGCGGCCATCCTCCACCGACGGGGGCAGGTAGTTGATGACATTGCGCTCCGCACCCTGCACTTCGGCCGTGCGCTGTTTGCCCATGGCTTCCAGCGCGCTAACGGGGTCGAAGTTGCTGAAGCCTTCGCGGATCAGACGGCCAAAGTTCACACCGGTGATCGAGGTCAGCGCCTTGATGCGGTGGTCGGTCATCGCCGCATGGATGGTGTAGGCGCCGCCGCCGCACACGCCGATGGCGCCAATGCGGTTTTCATCGACATAGGGCAGCGTCACCAGATAGTCGATGGCAAAGCGGATGTCGGACACGCGAATCGCAGGGTCTTCGATGAAGCGCGGCTCTCCGCCGCTCGCGCCCTGGAAGCTGGCGTCGAACGCGATGACGACAAAGCCTTCCTGGGCCAGCGCCGCCGCGTAGATGTAGCCGGAGGTCTGCTCCTTGCAGCTGCCGATCGGGTGCGTGCTCACGATGGCCGGGTATTTCTTGCTTTCGTCGAAGCTGGGCGGCAGATAGATGTCAGCCGACGAATCCCAGCCCAGGTTCTTGTAGGTGACGTTCTTGATGTTGCTCATGTCAGGGTTTCCTTGTCAGGCCAGCGCGAAATGCGCCAGCCGAGTTGCAAGTGAAGAATCGAAGCCTTACAACCTGGCCTGGAAGAAAGGCGCGAGCACCGACACGGCCTCGTCGACGTACTTCGACACGTCGTACATCGACATGTGGTTAGCGCCCTCGACCACATGGAAGTGCTTGTCCTTGCTGGCGGCGCGCGCGAACAGATCGTCGCTCATCCACTTGCTGCCGGCCACGCTGCCGGCCACGATCTGCAGGGGCTGCGTCAGGAAGGCCTCGGCCTTGTTGTAGGCGTCGTAGGTGATGATCTGGTTGAGGCTGCGGGCAGTCATGAAGCCGGGCGCATTCGGATGCTCGCAGCGCGGGGTGTGGTAGTACTCCCAGGCCTCTTCCAGCTCCCTGTTCGGCGCGTCTTCCTTGCGCATCGGCGCCAAGGGCAAGGTGGCCAGTTCGGCCTTGCTGGCATCGCTGGTGCGCGCCTGCGAACCAAGCTCAAGCAAAGGCGTGGCGCCCGCGTCCTTGACGGTGTTTTCCCAGCCGTTGCGGAACATCTGGCCGATGTTGACCGCGCTCACGGTGCCCACCGCCTTGATGCGGCGGTCGTTGATCGCGGCGTTGGCGGTGTAGCCGGCGCCGGCGCAGATGCCCATGGCGCCGATCCTGCTCTGGTCCACATAGGGCAGCGTGGTCAGGTAGTCGATCACGGCGCTGACGTCTTCCGTGCGGATATAGGGGTTCTCCAGCTGGCGGGGCTCGCCGGTGCTCTCGCCTTGGTAAGAGGCGTCGAAGGCGATGGCGACCAGGCCGCGCTCGGCCAGCTTTTTCGCGTACAGGCCGGCAGTCTGCTCCTTCACGCCGCCGCCGGGGTGCGCCACGACGACGGCAGGATGCTTCTTGCCTGCATCGAGTCCATCGGGAAAGTGGATCACTGCGGCCATGGTGATGCCCTGGCCGTTGCTGTTCTTGAATTTGAGGCTTTGCATATCGATCTTTCCAATCACGGATAAAGTTGAGTCGCTTGATCGCTCCGGGGCTGGGGTCCGGCTGCCAACCGGCGACTAACGGTCAGTAGGTGATTGAATACTAGGAGTCCAATTGGATTTGCACAAGAACACAATGATGACTACAGTAGTAAGCATTGCTTAACAATTGACCCATGGATCCCTCCCAGCTTCCTTCCCTGGCCTGGTTCGCGCACGTGGCCCATCACCGCAGCTTCACCAGGGCTGCGGCCGAGATGGGAGTGTCGCGGGCCGCCCTGTCACAGAGCCTGAAGGCGCTGGAGCAGCAGTTGAACGTCAGGCTGCTCTACCGCACCACGCGCGACATGTCGCTCACGGAACAGGGGCAGCGCCTGTTCGACTCGCTGCAACCCGCCTTGGGGGCCATCGAACGGGCGGTGCGCAGCCTCGGCGAGGCAGGTCGCGAGCCTTCGGGCCTGCTGCGCGTGAATACCTCCAGGATCGCGGCCAAGAAGCTGGTCGAGCCGCACCTTGCCGAGTTCCTGGGACGCCACCCGCAGCTGAAGCTGGAAGTGGTCATGGACGACGGTCTGGCCAACATCGTGGCCGCCGGCTGCGATGCGGGCATCCGGCTGGGCGAAAGCCTGGCAGAGCACATGGTGGCGGTGCCGATCACGCCCGTGCTGGAGATGGCGGTGGTCGGCTCGCCCGGCTACTTCGAGCGCCATGGCAAGCCCGCCACACCGGCGGACCTGGTGCAGCACAACTGCCTGTGCTACCGACACACCTCCAGCGGTGCGATCTACCGCTGGGAGTTCGCCTCGCCGGACGTCGAAGGTCACACCTTCGTCGTGGAGCCGCATGGCAGTCTCACCACCAACGACGACGACGGCATGATCCGCGCCGCGCTCCAGGGCGTCGGCTTGGTCCAGCACATGGACCTCGCCGTGCGCGAGCACCTGGGCGACGGAACCCTGGTTCGTGTCCTGCAGCGCTGGTGCAAGCCGTTCCCGGGCTTCTACCTCTACGTCCCCTCCCGGGAGCAGATGCCGGCCAAGGTCCGGGCCTTGATGGACTTCCTCGTCGAGAAGCGAGCTGTCCTGGCCGCCGATTCGATCCGGCAGGGCGGCCCCATGCCTCGGGGAGGCAGGAAGCCGCGCACCACCTAGAGATCCGCACCAGCGAGGCGCGCGGCGGGTCAGAAGAAGAACACCCCGTTGCCCCCCCGCCTGCGCATCGAACACCCGGTAGGCTTGCTCGGCCTGCCTAGCGCTCATTGAGTGGAAGATACGCTGGAGGACTCAGCGCAACCTGCGCCAGTCGTCCTGTTCCTTGCGCCGCTCTTCTTCGTGCCTTGCGCCCTCTTCCTCTGCCAAGCGGTCAGCTTCTCGGGCTCGGTCCTCACGTTCCTCCTGCTGCTCTTGCCATCTTTTCTCTTCTTCAAACGAGACAGCTTCTTCGTGATGAGCCACTTCAGAGTCGGTCATCAGCGGCCCGGCAGGCCTGAAAAGGATCTCCAAAAAAAATACAAGCCACCCAAAGGATTGGCGGGTAGGCCTAACCTGCAAGGAGCCGCTTCACCAATCAAGGGGGTGTTCGCTGGGGCAGTGCGACAGTGCCGCACTGGTCGCAGTATTTCTTCATGTCTTGAACCGTCTGTTCCATCTTGTGCTCCCTGAGTAATTAAGCGTTGCAAATGTACGAATCCGTGTGCGTATGAATGAGTATACAAAGTCGATAATGCCGCGGTGGCCACCCCCCCTATCGATCCCCGCAAAGCGCTGGGCCTGCGTCTGAAGCAGCTGCGCGCCGAGTACCCGCTCACCCAGGAGGAGCTGGCCGAGCGCTGCGGGCTGTTTCGCACCTACATGAGCCGTATCGAGTCGGGCCTGGCCAATCCCACCCTGACGGTGCTGCATGCGCTGGCCCAGGGGCTGGAGATCGACATCGGCGCCCTGCTGGCCTTGCCCGAGGCCAAGCCCACCGCCAAGGTCCGTTCCGCCCGGCCGGTGTCGCGCGGCCGGATTTCTCGCTGACCGCTGATCGGCACTGTCAACCGGCAGACAGCCACGCCAGCCAGCGCCGCATCACCTCCCGGTGGTCCAGGTCACTGCCCGGGTCCGCACACAGATTGAGCCGCCAGTCCCGGTACTCGGCCAGCCACATGCCCACTGACAGGTCACTCGTGCTTTCCAGCTCGCGCCAGTGCAGCGCCATCATGGCGGGAATCAGCCCCTCCAGATCACTGCGCCTCAGGGCCTTGCCGGCAAAACGCTCAAACGCGAGCTCCGGCGCTCGGTCCCTGCGACCGATAAAGAGCTGGAGCTGCATGTGCAGCATGCTCAGATTCAGCGATATCCCGTTCGAG
>JBOICE010000318.1:0-3607 GCA_050739815.1 Pseudomonas sp.
GCGGCACGGGCGGCGGCGAGCAGACTGGCGATTTCGCTGACAGCTGCATCAAGGCCCGGCAAGGGTAGCGCACCACTGCGGTATTCCTCTTGCGCATCGATGATCAGCAAGCAGGCATGACTCAGGCTGGCCGGCGCGTAACTTCGGCCGGTGAGCTGGAGTAAGGTTTGTGGTTGTGACATGACATGGCTCCTGACAGACGCAGATTGCCACCATTGTCGCCTCAGCGGCCGTGACTGTGAACCTTTTATGCGGACTCTTTGTCGTGCTGGGTGCCGCTGGAGAGGCGGACGCAGAGCCGTTGGAAGAAATCAGCGGATGCTCGCGCGGCTTCGGCTAAAATACGCGCCTTCACTCTGGAGATGCCGCCGTGACTGCTTCGACCTCCCAATTACGCACCTTGCGCGACCATATCCGCTGGGCCGTCAGCCGCTTCCATGCCGAGGAGTTGTTCTTCGGCCACGGTACCGATAATGCTTGGGATGAAGCCCGTCAGTTGGTGCTCGGCGCCGTGCATCTACCCTGGGAAATTGCCGACAGTTACCTCGATTGCCGTTTGGAAGACGATGAGCGTGAGTATGTGCAGACGCTGCTCAAACAGCGCATCGATGTGCGTGTACCGACTGCCTATTTGCTCGGTGAGGCCTGGTTCTGTGGGCTGCCCTTCGTGGTCGATGAACGCGTGTTGATCCCGCGTTCGCCGATTGCCGAGTTGATCGAGCGGCACTTCGAGCCCTGGTTGCCGCTGGAACCCACGCGGATTCTCGACCTCTGCACCGGCTCGGGTTGCATCGGGATCGCCTGTGCTTATGAATTCCCGCATGCCGAAGTGGTGCTGGCCGACCTTTCGTTCGAAGCCCTGGAAGTAGCGAACCAGAATATCGAGCGGCATGACCTGGAAGAACGTGTTTACACCGTGCAAGGCGATGGTTTTGCTGGTTTGCCAGGGCAGCGTTTCGATCTGATTGTGTCGAACCCACCCTATGTTGATGCCGAAGATTTCGCCGAGATGCCGGCGGAATACCAGCACGAGCCAGCCTTGGGCCTGGCGTGCGGAGACGATGGGCTGGATCTGGTACGACGCATGCTGGCTGAAGCCGCCGAGCATTTGACCGAAAAGGGTGTGCTGATTGTCGAGGTAGGTAACAGCCAGGTGCACGTCGAGGCGTTGTATCCAGAGGTCGATTTCACCTGGTTGGACTTCGAACGCGGCGGCCATGGGGTGTTTCTCCTGGCTGCCGAGCAGTGCCGCCGGCATCAGGCGCTCTTTCGTTCGCGGGTCAAGGGTTAAGCGCTAGCGGGTGGCGATCCAGATCAATAAGCCGGCCTGAAATACGCAGAACGCCACCAGGCAAGTGATGGTGAAGCGCAGGGTGCCATCTTCGCGTTTGAGCAGGGCGAGCTGTTCGTCCTGTTTACGCATTTTTACGTCCTGTTCGCGCAGGTTCTGGTCGGCCTGCTGCAGCATGGCTGCGGCGTCCAGCAGTTCGACAATCTGCACTTTTTCCAGCTGCCAGTCGCTGTGCAGCGCGCTGACCCGGGGGGCGCTATAGGTCGCCTTCAACTGTCTTGGGTCGGGATATTCGACGTCAAAGCCTTGGGCGCGCAGGAAGTGGTCACGGCGTAGGCGGGTATCATCGCTGAGCAGATCCTTCACCGCTAGCGCGCCGCCTTCGACTTGGTAGTGCGCGCATTTTTGCTTGGCCCAGGCGACCCCTTGAGCGAGCAGGAAGCGGCCGAGGCCGCGGTTGATCGGCTCGATTTGCAGACCGCTGTCGAGGCCGAAGCGGACTTCTTTGCTGCGGTGATTGGCCCACACCTCCAGCACGTTCTGATCTTTGCGCAGGTGCTGCCCAGGGAGTGCGAGGCTCAGGCGCAGCATGCTCTGATCCGGGCTATGCCGCGCGACGCGAGCAAGTTGCACAAAGCGCAGCGGACGCACGCCGGTAGAACGATCCGTCGGCAGCGGTGCCAGGCGCAACAGACGAAACTGCTCCGGGGCCAGGTCGCTCCAGGGATGCGGTAAGACCGCCGCAGCAGCGGCTGTGTCGGGTTGTGGAGCCTCGGCGTCGGTCATAAGCGGTGTGTCCTAATGCGCTAGTGCCAGGCAGCGCGCTGGCTTAAGGCTTATCGGCCGGCGGTTGCGTTACTGGAGGCCGGCACAGTGCTATTTCGCAGAATGAAACTGATGATCTGTTCGGTCAGCTCCCGCGCCAGCGGTAACTGCGGGTTGTTATAGGACGCCAATTGCTGCTTGGCATCCTTCGGGACGATGCGCAGCACATGATTCATGCCCTCGATCAGCACCAACTGGGCATCTGGTTTGGCCGCTTTAAGCGCTTGGGCATCTTTTGTGCCGACCTGAATGTCGTGGCTGCCCTGGATGATCAGGGTTGGTATCCGCAGCTCGGCGAAGGCTGCGGCCGGCTCTTGGCGAAACAGCGAGATCAGGTAGGGCTGCACACTGGTGCGGAACAAGGCCTGCAGTGCTGCAGGCACTTGCTCTACAGGTTGTCCGGCTTTCAACCTGTCGATCAGCTGTTTGCTCTGCGCCAGCAGGGGCGGTGGCAGGCGCAAGCGCAGTTGTTCGCGCAGCACCTGGTCGATCGGCCGCGAGCTGCCGGCAATGGAAATCAGTGCATCGGCACCCGCAGCTGGGGCGGCAAGGCTGGCGATCAGCGCGCCTTCGCTGTGGCCGATCAGGATCAACTGGCCGAAGCGTGGGGCGGCATTGAGTTGCTGCCCCCAGGCCACCACATCAGCAACATACTGTTCGACGCTGAGGTTGCGCTCGTCCGGAGTGGCCGCCTGGCTGGCGGCGACGCCACGTTTGTCGTAACGCACGCTGGCAATCCCGTGTTTGGCCAATGCTTGGGCCAGGCGCTTGAGGCTGTCGTTATGACCGCCGTCGGGATTGTTGCCGTTGCGGTCGGTCGGGCCGGAACCGGCGATCAGCAGGGCGACCGGCACCGCGCCAGCGGATTTTGGTAGCAACAGGCTGCCGTGCAACGTGCCGCTGCCGGTGTCCAGGCTGATCGGGCGCTGCAGCACGGTGTAGGGCGTGGCTTGGGCAAGGCCGGCCAGCAGGGGGAGGATCAAGGCGAGCACTCGCAGCATGGGGCGGCTACTTAATGGGAAGGTGAGAAGTTGGATAGGTCACTAGGAAATTGTCGGGCTTAGGGCGGTTCTAAGTCCGACCGGCGCGCAGGGATAAGGTTCGAGGATGAACTGCTTGGGCACGGCGGGTATACTCCTCGGCCTTTGTTTGTGGCTGATTTTCGCGGAGCGTCCTGCATGTCCGGCAATACCTACGGCAAGCTGTTCACTGTCACCACCGCTGGCGAAAGCCATGGCCCGGCCCTGGTTGCCATCGTTGACGGCTGCCCGCCGGGGCTGGAGCTGTCGTTGGCCGACTTGCAGCGCGACCTCGATCGGCGCAAGCCGGGCACCAGCCGCCACACCACGCAGCGTCAGGAAGACGACGAGGTCGAGATTCTCTCCGGGGTGTTCGAAGGCAAGACCACGGGCTGCCCGATTGGTCTGCTGATCCGCAACACCGATCAGAAGTCCAAGGACTACTCGGCGATCAAGGATCTGTTCCGCCCAG
>JBOICE010000319.1:0-3869 GCA_050739815.1 Pseudomonas sp.
GTCCAGCATCAGGAACGGGCTGGTGTGCTTGCCCAAACTGTCATAGGAAAACAGCGTGCGCACCGGGAAACCATCGCCAACCCAATGCTGTTTGGGGCTGCTGTAGATACCGAGGATGTTTTTCATATCGCTCTCCTAAACCACTGGAGATAACGATAGAGGCGCAGCTTTATGCCCGGTAGAGCCCGTATTTCAGTCTCAGCGTTCTATTTGGAGAACGCTGAGAGTGCGATGGACGATCTGGATTCGGTTTTGCCGACGCGCGGATCAACCCGCAACACTGCCTCGCCTACAGGTCAGTGCAGTTCATGACCTCTGCCCATGTGCTTGCGAAGCCAGCCCAGAAACCCGCTGCGCTCAATCGGTTGTGGGTTCTGCAAAGCGAGCAGAGTGCTGCTGGCCTGATCACGGAAACTCAGCAGATTGGACAGCGCGTCGCCAACCTCCTCGCGTGCCTGCAAGCACGGCAGCAAGTCCGCTTTTTCGATTCGATACAGCACCGCCGGCGTCAGCGTCGACAATTGAGCGGCGATCGGCACATTCGAGATAACCCCGGCTTCGCCAATGACCTCACCTGGGCCCATGCGCCCCGCCTCGATGGCCGTTTCCCCCGTGGGCAAGGTCACGGAAAGTACACCGGACTCAATGATCAGCAAGTAGTCGGTCAACTCACCGAAGGCAATGACCACCTGCCCTGCCGGGTATTCATGCCTAACCATTTTCGCGCTGAGGTTGGTTTTTTCCTCATCATTCAGCGCGCGGAAAATACTGATGCCCTCCAACAACAAGCGTTGCCTGGGAAGAGTCAATGCCGGGGTTTGCATGGAGAGATTCTGCAGCGGTACGCCTGCCGCAGCGAGGTGCCGGTAAGCCAGGTCATAAAGAAGATTACGAACCTTGCCCTTCTGCGCCATAGAACGCACAAACCCGCTGATTTCGTACTCGATTGAGACTGCCCCAGCCTTTTTAAGCGCGGCCCCGGGCGTTGGGTAATCCAACAATTCGCTGCAACCTTTGATCGCCCGCTCCAGCGCTTCGAGGACCGTGCGCGGCCGGGCTTCCGGGGATAATTCCAGGCTGATGGCAATACCATGCACATCGCTCGGCCGACTTACATTCATCACCTTTGCTTTGGCAGCCAGCGAGTTGGGAATGATCGCGAGACTGCCCTGACTGGTGAGCAGATGAGTCGAGCGCCAATCTATCTCGATGACCTTACCCTCGGTGCCGTCAATCGAGATCCAGTCATCCAACTGATACGGCTTGGTCGTATTCAGCACGATGCCGGAAAACACATCACTCAGCGTGCTTTGCAGCGCCAGACCGACAATGATCGCCACCGCCCCGGAGGTTGCCAGGACCCCCTTGACGGGCAACTGCATGACATAGGCAATAGCCGCGATGATCGCCACCGAAAAGATCACCGCACCCAGCACATCCTGTAGCAGGCGCCCTTTATGTCCGACCCTGGGCATGAATAAAGTGGCAATCAGGATCGTCAAGGTTCTCGCGCAGTACAGCCACCAGATGATTTCGAGGACGGTCGCCACCAGATGTCTCGACAGGTCATCTGGCCACGGTGCGGCTTCCAGCGGGTTCATGCCGGCACTAAACAGCACCTTGCTGTAGAGCAGGAAAACAGCGAGCCGACCGCACAGTTTCCAATGTTTGAAATCGCTCGGGATCAGCCGCCATAGCACGACATCGACCAATAAAAGTGCAATCGCACAGAGGAGCGGTTTGTCGGCAAAAAGTAGTGGCATAGCCTGTGTCTCAGCCGCAGCGGCAATCGAATGGTAGCCATCGAGTTCCTAGCCGGCTGGCCTCTTAGAGGATTACCAGCAAATCATCGAGGCTCGAAAGCAAGGCGTTGCAAATGTTAAGCAACATCAGGATGTCGAAGCATCGAGTCTAAGCCAGCCAAGCACAAGCCTCTCAAACGCTCCAGATACGCTCAGACTCGCCCGCTAAGCCGCTTCTCACCCTCGCCTCCGGCTATTTGCGTGTAGCCGCTCGGTTATCCGACTCCGCCGGTCCATAGGCCAGCCGCGCCAGCAGCAGGAGTACGCCGCCGAAAACCATAACGGCCATAACGTTTTCAAGAATCGAACCAGTAAGCCACATGAGCGCACCTCTTCATCAGGAAGTCGTGATTGCAAATCCAGCCCTGGCTAGCCCGAGCACCTGCCGGTGGGGCTGCCCATACGCCGACTGCCGATTGACTATAAGCCACTCACTCGCATACTGTATATACATCCAGCTAAATAGGTTTCCCCATGCCCAACATGAGCCATCTCGGGCCCGCATGCAGATCGACCAGCGAGCTGCCGCTCTACTCCGCACGAGTACCCGCGGGCTTTCCCAGCCCGGCAGATGATCACCTGGAGCAAAAAATATCGCTCGATACGCTGCTGAAAATCGACGCCCCGCACACCTTTCTCGTGCGCACCTCGGGTGACAGCATGATCAATGCAGGGATCTTCGACGAAGATGTGTTGATCGTCAGTCGAGCACTGCCAGCCGCGGATGGCGATATCGTCATTGCCGCCATCAATGGTGAGATCTTTGTCAAACGGCTATCGCGAACCGGCAAGCAAATTGCCCTCCTGCCGGAGAACGCCAATTACCTGCCCCGTTACATCCTTGAAAGCGACGAGCTGGTGATTTGGGGTGTGGTCACCGCCAGCATCCGGCGGCATCACGGTCATGCCTAAAACCGCGTATGCCCTGATCGACTGCAACAGCTTCTATGCCAGTTGCGAGCGTGTGTTCCGGCCAGACTTGCAACGCACCCCCATCGTCGTACTGAGTAACAACGATGGCTGCGTGATTGCCAGATCGGCCGACGCCAAGCCCTTCGTGAAGATGGGCGCGCCCTACTACCAGATCAAAAACGACCTCAAGCGCCACGGCATCATGGCTTTCAGCAGCAACTATGCGCTTTACGGCGACATGAGCCAGCGAGTCATGACGATCCTGGAAAGCCTGCTGCCAGCGGTGGAGGTGTACAGCATCGATGAAGCCTTCGCCGAGTTGACCGGTATGCCAGAACCCCTGGAACAGCTCGGCCACCGACTGCGCGCCGAGGTGCTGCAACAAACGGGGATTCCCGTAGGGGTTGGCATTGCCGAGACCATGACCTTGGCCAAATTGGCCAATCACGCCTCCAAGCGCTGGCTGCGACAGACCGGCGGCGTGGTCGACATTCGTGATCCAGAGAAACGGGACAAGTTGCTGAAGGCCATGCCAGTCGAAGAAGTCTGGGGGATAGGCCGGCGCATGCAAGCGAATCTTCAGCCCCTGGAGATTACTACTGCCTGGCAACTGGCCCAGGCCGATCCCTGGGCACTACGCAAGAAATTCAACGTCGTCATCGAAAAGACCGCGCGAGAACTGCGCGGCACGCCCTGTCTGGAAATTGGCGAAAGCCCGCTGCCCAAGCAGGAGATTTGCTGCAGTCGGATGTTTGGTAATCGCCAGCACGAGCTGTTGCCAATCCGCGAGGCCGTTGCCACTTACACCGCCCGCGCCGCGGAAAAACTGCGCGCGCAACGGTCTCTGTGCAGCCGCATTTGGGTAAGTATTCGGACCGGAATGCACAACCCGGACGAGACTAAGAAATATGCCAACGGCGCGATCTTCCACCTGCCCTATCCAACCGACGACACACGGCTGCTGAATCAAGCCGCTCAAACCTGCCTCGAGAGCGTTTACCGGCCCGGCTACGCCTACAGCAAGGCCGAGGTCATGCTGCTTGAGTTATGTCGACGTAATGAATACACCCCGGACCTTTTTGCCCCAGCGCAGCAACCTGAGGTGGATCGCGTGATGAACGTACTGGACCAGATCAATGCCCGCTGGGGGCGTGG
>JBOICE010000320.1:0-5747 GCA_050739815.1 Pseudomonas sp.
AACTGATGTGTGAAGCTGTCAGGCGGATTGCGTCGGCGCGAAGGTGCCTGGCGGCAACTCGTATAGTGGTTCCAAGCACCTGGCCGCTGGCGGGGCCTGCAGCTTACACTTTGGGCGTTAGGCGGCCCTCATTCCTTCATTGATGTTGACTCAACTCCCTCCGGCAGTGATCTTACCGGTAAGATTCTTTTCGCTTGAGCGTCTCAATATGACAAATCCCGCTACGACCACTCTATCTTCCAAGGGCCAGGTCGTGATCCCCGAAGAAGTCCGTCACCGGCTCGGCCTTAAGCCTGGAGCTCAGTTTGTCGTCGTTGGCGACCGAGACGTCGTGATCCTGAAAGTGATTCACAAGCCGGATTTGGCCGAGTTCGCCGAGATTGTCGGTCATGCGCGCAAGGCCGCGAAAAAGGCCGGTATGAAACGGAAGGACGTTGATCGCGCGGTCAAGCGAGTTCGAAGCCGCGGGTGAAAGTGGTCATCGACACAAACGTTCTCGTCTCCGGGCTATTCTTCGGCGGTGTTCCCGGCCGGATCCTTTCCGCATGGACCGACCGCGTCATAGCGTTGGTTCTCTCCGCCTCAATCCTTGCGGAGTACCGCGAGGTTGGCGCCGACCTCAACTTAAGGTATGCGGATGTGGACTTTGAAACGTTTGCAGCACTTCTCGTTATCCATTCCGAGATCGTGGATGCTCCGGAGCACCTGAATCCACCGGTGTGACCGATCCCGCTGACGATAAGTTCCTGTCCTGCGCTCTGGCGAGCGGCGCTGACGTCATCATCTCGGGCGACCGCCAGCTGCTCGCCACTTCAGGATGGAACGGTATCGAGGTTCTCAGGCCTCGAGCCTTTGTTGATCGCTATCTCTGAGAAATGAAGCGCCGGCCGCCTAACTGATGTGTGAAGCTGACAGGCAGGTGCGGCGGCGTGAAGCTGCTGGTGAGAACTCGTATAGCAGTTGCGAACATCTGGCCGCTGGTGTGGCCTGCAGCTTACACTTTGTGCGTTACCTGGGGCATCGGCGCCGCGGCCCGGACCGGCTGGGCGCCTGCTATCCAACCGTTGCGTGATGCTGGCTCGGGTGAGTCGTTCGGTGAACTGGTATTGCCGCCCGGCAGCAACGGCCGGTTGTTCTATTGGAGCGGCGAGTGGAAGTACTCGCCCGCGGCCATGGGCGGCGAACGCATGGCAAACGTGGTTTACGCTTTTCCGAAGAGTGGTTTGCCCGGCGCAGCGAATTCGAGAATCTGTTCGACCGTTTCGATTTGCTGGTTGCCATTCGCTCGGCCCGACTGGGCGAATGGTGGATTCCCAGGTGCATGGTGCAGACTGATGTGGCCGGCAAGTTCTCGCGCTGGAACGAGCCCTTCGAAGAGTGGTTCGTGCCCACCATAGAGCAAGACAATGGCACTCCCCTGGCTCACGTGCTGTATGGCATCAACAAACCATGGCCGGAGTTGGTAGACGCGATACGTAACCTGGCACGCGAGCAGCAGGAGCGCTGGAAACTGTAAAACCTGGCGGCGTTGAGCGGTGTTGGGTGCATGGTCAAATCCGCGCCTTTCTGAATTGGTGTCGGGCTTTCTTGGGCCATGGGGTCGCCGACTTTGGCTGCTGTTCTTGCAGGTATTGTCCGGCCGCCAAGCATTGCAACAAGGGCCGTTACTCGGGTTGGATCCTTGCGGAGCGCCGGCCGTTGATGCAGCCTTGGCTCGTTTCGGGTCTGGCTGGATGGCACGCAATCGCATGGACAATCCGGGACTTGGACGTTATTCCGGCCGAGGATCAGGTTGCAGCACCCTTGCAATAGGGTGGCACGAAGCGCCCACCACCGGTTGGCGCAGCTAGTCCCATTGAGGAGCAAACCAAGCGAGCCGTGCAGCCTTTGCGAATGTTTGATCGCAGTCTATACTGCGTTAGAACGCGAACTACCTTCAGCGCTGCTGCCGATTGACCGAAACTGAGTCACGGAACAAGGACATCTTTGACGCACTGTGGCAGCAAGTCGTCGCGGCGCACGCACAGTGGCAGACATACGCTGCGCTTTTTGGGCAGGACGCGGCGCTCGTTCAGTTCCTAAATAAGGCCGCATCAGGCTTCTTCGGTGCACTCCAGCGCACCTTGCTTCGCGATGTTTACCTTGCGATAAGCCGATTAACGGATCCGCCCAAGGTAGGCGGTCGTCGCAATCTCGTAATTAGCCAGATTCTTCAGCATCCTGCGGCGTTAGCGGATCCGGCGCTTGCGGCTGACCTTGCGCCCCTTCTCGAACGGGTACAAAGCGTGGCGCAGCCATTTCGTCAGCATCGGAACAAGAAGCTTGCCCATTTGGACTGGAACACGCATTTGACATCAACCGAGCGGCCGCTACCGCCAATCGTTCGGCGGCAAGTCGACGATGTTTTGGGCGCCCTAGCGGCCGTTCTCAATAGCTTCAGCGTAAGAGTCAGAGACCAGACAACCTTCTTCGGCGACGTCATCCAGGTGGGTGATGCCCGCGTGCTTATCAAACGGCTTGAGGATGCTGAGCGTTGGCGCCGATTTCGACGCGCTGAACTCAAACGCCTTCTTTCTGCGCAGGATTATGGCGGGATCGCGGAGCTCAGAAGGCTCGGCCGGCAAGACCTTATCCATGATACGGACGATCTGGAAGCAGATTGACTCGCATCCACAACAGTGCAGGCACCAAACCACAAGCGCCCCGTGCCGCGTTCTAACAAAAGTGTGAAGTTGACGGGCGGGTTTCGCTGGCGCGAAGGAGCTGGCGAGAACTCGTGCAGCGATTCCAAGCTTCTGGCCGCTGGCGGGGCCCGCAACTTACACTTGGGGCGTTATGCGGCGCACGGAAGATCGGGGTTGCTGCAGGTACCAGCTCGGAATTAGCAAGCCGAGAGGTTCGGCCAGGCCAGAGTTAGCGGCCACTAGGCGCTGGCGGCCGGTTGAGTGGACGATCAAGCGAGCGTTCACTACCTCGGCACCTCGCTCGGCGGCTTCGATTCGATGCACTACCGGGCACCCACCGAAAGGAGGGATCGAATCCGATCTCGTGTCCGCGCAGCGCAGTACTAATTGCCACTGTTGAGTCGACCTCGATCGACGCCGCGGACTGGGTTACACAATGAGATTGTTCGAGAAGCTATGGGGCACAGTTTGGTGGGACGACTGAAAGCTTTCTACTTTCTTGGCCTGTGCTTGCTGGGTTGCGCAACGCCTACTGAGCCCACGTTGCAAGCCAGTTTCAGCGCTATCGAAGTCAACGGTCAGCAGGTGCCGGGATTGCTGTATGTACGCGATCAGGATTGGAAAGTCACTCTTTTAGAAGAAACCTTGAGCTTTGAAGCTAATCGGCGGTACGCACGAACTTTACGAACAAGGTATGACACTCGTGATAGTGTGTATGTCATTGAAATATCGGACTTCGGGACCTACCGAATCAGCGATTCCGCGATTGCTCTGACAAGCGAACGCGGCGCCAACTTTCATACGTTACTTGAATTTCAAAGGCCCCTGACGATCCGTCATTACTACGAACTATTTTCAGCAACGGTTGTTCTGCGGCGCAACTGACGGTCTCTTGGAGAGGGGCGACCTGCTGCATTCCTACGCTCACCTCAGTGAGGAAAGCTGGGCCGGGGCCCCATCACGTGCCACGTCTCATTATGGCAGGGGCTTACTCAAGCGTCGTCGCTGAATCAGACTTCCTTCTCGTGCGATCTGAGGCGCCGCATAACAACGGTGTGAAGCTGACGGGCGGATCGTCTCAGCGTGAAGGTGCTGGTGGTAACTCATATATTGATTCCAGGCGCGAGGCTGCTGGCAGCGCCCGCAGCTTACACCTGCTGCGTTAGCGTGCTTCCGTTCCTTGTAGACTATCACGGTATCCGTTATAATTGGTGTCGTGATACGCTCCTTCGCCGACGCTGCCACTGAGGATCTCTTTAACGGCGTCGATAGTCGGCGTGCACGGCAGGTCTGCCCATCATCGCTCTGGCCCGGGGCGCGGCGCAAACTTACGCAGCTGAACCGCGTTCGCAGTCTCCGGGAGCTCCGTTTGCCGCCCGGCAACCACTTGGAACGCCTCCGCGGTGATCGGGCTGGCCAGCACAGTATTCGAATCAACGACCAGTACCGGATCTGTTTTCGGTGGGAGGACGGCAATGCCGACGAAGTCGAAGTCACGAACTACCACTAAGAGTACCAAGAGTATCCATCTGGTTCAGCGACGGCTACCCACTCACCGACCGCCCACTCATCCTGGCGAGATGCTGCTGGAGGAGTTTCTTGAGCCTTTGGGCTTGACCCAATCGGCCTTCGCCGTGCGGCTCGGCGTTTCTTTTCCCCGGCTGAACGAAATCATCAATAGGAAGCGCGGTGTCACACCGGATACCGCGCTGCGCTTGGCACGGGTAACTGGCATGAGCGCGGACTTCTGGCTGGGTTTGCAGCAGGATTGGGATCTGTGGCATGCGCTGCGCTCGAAGGAGGCGGCGAAAATCGCGCGGCTCGAGCCGCTCGATGAGGCCAGCTGAAGGCACGCACGCTAACCAGCGCGTGAAGCTGACGCGTGAGAGCGGCTGGGCTGACCTCGGCAGGTGGGCCGCGCAGCTTACGCGCAACGCGTTATACAGCGCGAGTCCCGACAGCCCTGCAGTCGTTCGAGATTTAGGATTGTTCGCTCAAATGGTACGTCGCGGTTTTTGTGCCCGTGGTCCCGTGGATGGGGTGCTATCGCTACAAGGCGCATCTGGATTCGTCTTGGTCGAGGAACGTTGATCACGCAGGCGGGTGCTAGCGCTACACGGCTGCATCTGGGACTCATTTCGGGGCGGCGATTGCAGGTCACACATGGGCGGGCGCTATCGCTGCACGGCTGCATCTCGGTTCGTTTGGTCGTGGAAGAGGATCGGTGGCAGCTAGGCGCTGTCGCAGCGCGCTGCTGCCCGCATTGATACAGCGATCTGAGGAACAGAAATGAGTCGCCGGAAGGTGTGGGTGGCGTCTCCGCATACCGGAGGGAGCGCAATTCCGCCCCGTTTACAAGAGGAAACGAGGCGTCGAATCCTGGCCCATGCGCAAGCTCATTACGCCGGGAAGTACAACCGGATCGAGGTCCGTTTTCGAGGAGCGTTTTGCTACATCGACGCGTATTGCGAGCCGGCGCCCTCGTCGCGGGGCTTGCTGCGCACGCTTGGGGAAACGAAGGAGGAGTACTATGAACGCCGTCGTGCGGTCCCCACGCATCTGTGTCGGCTCCGGTATTTCGCTTTGCGCGGGTGGACCCTGGCATTCTATACGTACAGTCACGAGCGATACGAGCCGACGTTCTTTCCGAGCGGCGAACTGCATGGTACGCCGGAAGAGGCACTGGATGTAGGAGCAGTATACCTCCAAGTAGGGACCTAAAGTCAGATCTGGTAAGCGGCGTAGCCCGTGCGCAGTATAACGAGAGCGTGAACCTGTCAGGCGGGTTGTGTGAGCGTAGTGGGTGCTGGTGAGAACTCGTGTAGTGGTCCCGAGCATCTGGCCGCTGGCGGGGCCTGCAGGTTACGCTCAGGGCGTTCTATGAGAGCGAGTGTCAAGGATAATATTTTTCCTTGCTGATTGCGCGCGGTTTCTCGCCTTGGCAATCAGCCCCGATGATTGATTGGACGAGGCTGTTGTACGCTTCCGGGTTCGCGTAGCAGTCTTCTTCTTCCGCATCATTCTCCTCGTTTCTGCTTCGGATCCAGCTGACGAATGTGTAAG
>JBOICE010000321.1:0-4840 GCA_050739815.1 Pseudomonas sp.
AGGCGGAAATCGACGAGCTGGTGGCCAAGGCGCGTCTGTGCCTGGATCTCACCGCGAGTGAAGTACTGAGTTAAGCCGTAGCGCGGGTCTATAAATTGTTAGCCAGTTATGCCTGGCAGTTGTACACCCGCGCTAGTCCTTGCCAGACTGCACCCGTGCGTTGGCCGGGCTCACCGAAGGGTGATAGCCAAGGGCAGTTCAGGGTGTTGAACCCCTGAGGCAGACGTCACCGTTCGGATACTTAAACAACAACAGGAGCTGTACGCATGAAAACATTCGGCAAGTCCTTTCTCGCGTTGTCCTTAGTGGGAGTCATGGCCGGCGCTGTCCAGGCCGATGACAAAGTGCTGCACGTTTACAACTGGTCGGATTACATCGCGCCGGACACTGTCGAGAAGTTCAGCAAAGAAACCGGCATCAAGGTGGTCTACGACGTCTTCGACAGCAACGAAACCCTGGAAGCCAAATTGCTGGCCGGTAAGTCCGGGTATGACATCGTCGTGCCGTCCAACAACTTCCTCGCCAAGCAAATCAAAGCCAAGGTTTATCAGCCGCTGGACAAGTCCAAGCTGCCGAACTGGAAGAATCTCGACACCAACCTGCTGAAGACCGTGGAAGTCAGCGATCCGGGCAACCAATACGCCTTCCCCTACATGTGGGGCTCCATCGGCATTGGTTACAACGCCGATAAGATCAAGGCGGCATTCGGCGATAACGCGCCAGTGAACTCCTGGGATCTGGTGTTCAAGCCAGAGAACATGGCCAAGTTGAAAGATTGCGGGGTCAGCTTCCTCGATTCGCCGACCGAGATGCTGCCGGCTGCGCTGCATTACCTGGGCTACAAGCCAGATAGCCAGGATCCGAAAGAACTTAAGGCCGCCGAAGAGCTGTTCTTGAAAGTTCGCCCATCGACTGCCTACTTCCACTCGTCCAAATACATTTCTGATCTGGCTAACGGCAATATCTGCGTGGCCATCGGTTACTCGGGCGACATCTACCAGGCCAAGTCGCGTGCCGAGGAAGCCAAAGCCGGCGTGAAGGTGCTTTACAACATTCCGCAGGAAGGTGCCGGCACCTTCTTTGACATGGTGGCGATCCCTGCAGATGCCGCCAACGTCGAGGGTGCGCATGCTTTCATCAACTTCCTGCTGAAGCCGGAAATCATGGCTGAAATCACCAACGAGGTGCAGTTCCCCAACGGTAACGCCGCTGCTACTTCGCTGGTGGATGAGGCCATTCGCAACGACCCGGGCATCTACCCGACTGCCGAGACGATGAAGAAGCTCTACGCCTTCTCGGATCTGCCGCCCAATGTGCAACGGGCCATGACCCGCAGCTGGACCAAGATCAAGTCCGGCAAATAAGCCCAAGACACCTCCGGCGGGTGCTCCCGCTGGAGGCCTGTCAGGAGGGTGTTGGATGTTGTGTTTAAACCATTACGCAGTGCCAAGCCGTACCTATAGTTGAAGTGCTAGCTCCAAGCAGTTGGCGTTTGCAGTTTGCTGCGCCCTGGATATGACGGTTTGCCAGCCTGGCTGAGCCAAAGCGTAAAAATTGGCCGCGATCGATGGCCTTAATGACCTAACAAGAATGAGGACTGACATGTGCGAATTCCCTTCCGCGAAACCCTGATCAGCGCGCTGGCCCTGTTGGGCCTGAGCGCGGTTGCCCAGGCTGAGTCGACCGTGCGTGTCTACAACTGGTCCGACTACATCGGCGAGACCACCCTGGCCGACTTCGAGAAAGAGTCCGGGATCAAGGTGGTGTACGACGTTTTCGACTCCAACGAGACCCTCGAAGGCAAGCTCCTCGCCGGGCGTTCCGGCTATGACCTCGTGGTGCCGTCCAACCACTTCCTCGGCCGGCAGATCAAGACCGGAGCCTTCCAGAAACTCGATCGCAGCAAGCTGTCGAACTGGGGCAACCTCGATCCGGTGCTGATGAAACAACTCGAAGCCAATGATCCTGGCAATCGCTACGCCGTCCCGTACCTGTGGGGTACCAACGGCATCGGCTACAACGAAGAGAAGGTCAAGGCCGTGCTCGGCGTCGACAAGATCGACTCCTGGGCCACCCTATTCGAACCCGAGAACATCAAGAAGCTCAGCCACTGTGGCGTCTCCTTCCTCGACTCGGCCGACGAGATGGTTCCGCTGATGCTCAACTACATGGGCCTCAGCGCGAACAGCCAGAACCCGGAAGACTATCAGAAGGCCGAGGCCAAACTGCTGGCCGTGCGCCCCTACGTGACCTACTTCCACTCGTCCAAGTACATCACCGACCTGGCCAACGGCGACATCTGTGTGGCGGTCGGTTTCTCCGGTGACATCTTCCAGGCCGCCGCTCGCGCCGAAGAAGCCGGCAAGGGCGTGAAGATCGAGTACGTGATCCCCAAGGAAGGCGGCAACCTCTGGTTCGACATGATGGCCATTCCAGCCGATGCCGCGAACCCCGAGCAAGCGTATGCGTTCATCAACTACGTGTTGCGCCCTGAGGTGATCACCAAGATCAGTGACTACGTTGGCTATGCCAACCCAAACACCCAGTCGCTGGAACTGATGGACGACTCCGTACGTACCAATCCGGCCGTGTACCCCGCCAAAGAGGTGCTGGCCAAGCTGTTCATTTCTGCAGAGTTACCGCCGAAAGTGCAGCGCTTGATGACCCGCAGCTGGACCAAGGTCAAGTCGGGTAAGTAAGTGAAAAAGGCCAGACCGCAGGGGCCTGGCCCTCTATATAAGTTGGGAGTTTTGTAATGGCAGTTGCCTCCGGCGCCTACAAGAAAGCCCTCGAGGGCAACCAGCAACCTAAAGAAGTGCTGGTTAAAATCGACCGGGTGACCAAGAAGTTCGACGAGACGATAGCGGTGGACGATGTGTCCCTGACTATCAACAAGGGCGAGATTTTCGCTCTGCTCGGCGGCTCTGGTTCGGGTAAATCCACCTTGCTGCGGATGCTGGCAGGTTTCGAACGTCCAACCGAGGGCCGGATCTTCCTCGATGGTCAAGACATTACCGATATGCCGCCCTACGAGCGGCCGATCAACATGATGTTCCAGTCCTACGCACTGTTCCCGCACATGACCGTGGCGCAAAATATCGCCTTCGGCCTGAAGCAGGACAAAATGTCGGCTGCGGACATCGATGCGCGCGTGGCCGAGATGCTCAAGCTGGTCCAGATGGGCCAGTACGCCAAGCGCAAGCCGCACCAGCTCTCCGGCGGTCAGCGCCAACGTGTGGCCCTGGCCCGTTCGCTGGCCAAGAGCCCGAAACTGCTGTTGCTCGACGAGCCGATGGGCGCGTTGGACAAGAAGCTGCGCTCGCAGATGCAGCTGGAGCTGGTGGAGATCATCGAGCGGGTCGGCGTGACCTGCGTGATGGTGACCCACGACCAGGAAGAGGCCATGACCATGGCCGAGCGCATCGCCATCATGCACCTCGGTTGGATCGCGCAGATCGGTAGCCCGATCGACATCTATGAAACGCCGACCAGCCGCATGGTCTGCGAATTCATCGGCAACGTGAACCTGTTCGACGGCCAGGTGGTGGAGGACGCCGAGGGCCACGCGGTGATCGACAGCCCGGCGCTGGAACGCAACATCTACGTCGGCCACGGCGTCAGCACCTCGGTGCAGGACAAGAACATCACCTATGCCATTCGTCCGGAAAAGCTGCTGGTCACCACCGAAAAACCGACCAGCGAGTACAACTGGTCGCGCGGCAAGGTTCATGACATCGCCTACCTGGGCGGCCACTCGGTGTTCCACGTCGAGCTGCCGAGCGGCAAGATCGTCCAGTCCTTCGCGGCCAACGCCGAACGCCGCGGCACTCGCCCGACCTGGAACGACGAAGTGTTCGTCTGGTGGGAAGACGATAGCGGGGTAGCATTGCGCTCATGAACACTCGAAAACTAAAGCGGCTCCTGCCCAGGGGCCGGCACGTCGTCATCGGCGTGCCATTCATTTGGCTGTTTCTGTTCTTCATGCTGCCGTTCTTCATCGTCCTGAAGATCAGCTTTGCCGAAGCCGACGTCGCCATTCCGCCCTATACCGAGATTTACAGCTTCGTCGAGCAGAAGCTGCAGGTGCTGCTCAATCTCGGCAACTACCTGCTGCTCGGCGAGGATGAGCTGTATATCGCGGCCTATCTGGGCTCGTTGAAGGTGGCCTTCTTCAGCACCCTGCTCTGCCTGTTGATCGGCTTCCCGATGGCCTACGGCATCGCGCGTGCCAACAAGGAGATGCAGACGGTACTGCTGCTCTTGATCATGATGCCGACCTGGACGGCGATCCTGATCCGCGTGTATGCCTGGATGGGTATCCTCAGCAACAACGGTTTGCTGAATGCCTCCCTGCTCGGGCTCGGGGTGATCGACGAACCGCTGCAGATCCTCAACACCAACCTCGCGGTGTATATCGGCGTGGTCTATTCGTACCTGCCGTTCATGATCCTGCCGCTCTATGCCAACCTGGTCAAACACGACCTGTCGCTGCTGGAAGCCGCCGCCGACCTCGGTTCGAGTAACTTCAACAGCTTCTGGAAGATCACCGTGCCGCTGTCGAAGAACGGCATCATCGCCGGCTGCATGCTGGTGTTCATTCCGGTGGTCGGTGAGTTCGTTATCCCGGAACTGCTCGGCGGTCCGGAAACCCTGATGATCGGTAAAGTGCTCTGGCAAGAGTTCTTCAACAACCGTGACTGGCCGGTGGCGTCTGCCCTGGCAGTGGTGATGCTGGCGATCCTGATCGTACCGATCCTGCTCTTCAACCGTAGTCAGGCCAAAGAGATGGAGGGCAGAGAATGAAGCGTTTCAGTTTTTCCAGCCTGATGCTGGTGCTGGG
>JBOICE010000322.1:0-6397 GCA_050739815.1 Pseudomonas sp.
CGGCAGGTAGTACTCGATGCCCGCCGGGGTAATGCCGCTATTGAGATCCTGATAGATAGGGCAGCGGCGGAAGTCCACGTCGAAACGCTCGCGAAAGCGCGCGCGGAAGCCTGTCACAGCCTCTTTATTCAGTGGGAACTCGCGTGCTGGCAGCAAGCGAATGGATTCGACTTTGTCGATCGAGCGCTGAGTTTCAGGGTCGAAAGTGCGCAGCGTTTCGATCTCGTCATCGAACAGATCGATGCGATACGGCAGCGGGTTGCCCATCGGGAACAGATCGATCAGCGCGCCGCGCACGGCAAATTCGCCGTGCTCATAGACAGTGTCCACGCAGCGATAGCCGGTGGCCTCCAGGCGAGTGCGCATCTGCTCGACATCGAGTTTCTGGCCAACATCCAGTACCAGGCTGCTGCCGAGCAGAAAACGCGTCGGCGCCAGGCGGTGCAGGGTGGTGGTGATCGGGACGACCAATATGCCGTGGGTCAGCTCCGGCAGGCGGTACAGGCTGGCGATGCGCTGCGAAATGATGTCCTGATGGGGGGAGAACAAGTCATAGGGCAGGGTTTCCCAGTCGGGGAAGTGCAGCACCGGCAGCTCGGGCGCGAAGAAACGCAGCTCCTGTTCCAGGCGTTCGGCGCTCTGACTGTCAGCCGTCAGCAGCAGGGTGAAGCGTTTGGCCGCGCTGGCGGCTTCAGCAATAGCTAAGCTGAGCGCAGCGCCGGGCAAGTTGCCCCAGTGTTGTTTGCCGGAAGCGGTCGGCAGAGTAGGTAGACGCAATACGGACACGAGTGGTCGTGGCTCCGGTCGAGGATTGACCGGCGGATTGTAACTATCACAGCGATCCGCTGTCAGTGTTTCGTCCGCTGCAGATTGCCCCCGGTTGCGGAGGCCGTCATAATGTAGCCCCTTTTTTCAGCCCCTACATATGTCGAAGGTACTGCCCGTGACTCAGAAGCCTGACCAGTGTCTTGGTGAATGGATTGATCGTGAAGCGCTCGCCGAGGCGATGATTCCGCTGATCGGTCAGCTCTACCGCAATAACAATGTGGTGAGTTCGATCTATGGCCGCAGCCTGATCAACCGTTCGGTGATTGCGATCCTCAAAGCACACCGTTTTGCTCGTCATCGCCAAGCTGATGAAAGCGAATTGTCGGTGCATGAGACCTTTACGATTCTCAAAGAGATGAGCGCGCTCAAGCTGGGCGCCGCTTCTGTCGATTTGGGCAAGATGGTCGTCAAGTACAAAGCTGAAGCCAATGGCCGCAGCATCGAGCAGTTCGTGCGTGACGAATTGGCCGATGTAGTTGGCAAGCAAAATGGCGCCCCGCGCAAAGGCACCGATGTGGTGTTGTACGGTTTCGGTCGGATCGGCCGCCTGCTGGCGCGTATCCTGATCGAGAAAACCGGTGGTGGCGACGGCCTGCGCCTGCGCGCCATCGTCGTCCGTAAAGGCGCGACCAATGACCTGGTCAAGCGTGCCAGCCTGCTGCGTCGTGACTCGGTGCATGGTCCGTTCGATGGCACCATCACCGTCGATGAAGAAAACAACACGCTTACGGCCAACGGCAACCTGATTCAGGTGATCTACGCCAAAGAGCCGAAAGAAGTGGATTACACCCAGTACGGTATCGAGAACGCGCTGCTGGTCGATAACACCGGCGTTTGGCGTGATGCCGAGGGTCTGGGTCAGCATCTGGCCTGCCCGGGTATTGGCCGCGTGGTGCTGACTGCGCCAGGCAAAGGCAAGCTGAAGAATATCGTCCACGGCATCAACCATGCCGAGATCAGCGCCGATGACAAGATCATTTCCGCGGCTTCCTGCACCACCAACGCCATCGTGCCGGTGCTGAAAGCGGTGAATGACAAGTTTGGTATCGTAAATGGCCACGTCGAAACCGTTCACTCGTACACCAACGACCAGAACCTGATCGACAACTTCCACAAGGGCGATCGTCGCGGCCGCAGTGCTCCGCTGAACATGGTGATCACCGAGACCGGCGCCGCTACCGCCGCGGCCAAGGCGCTGCCAGAGTTGGCGGGAAAACTGACCGGTAACGCGATTCGCGTGCCGACGCCGAACGTGTCGATGGCCATCCTCAACCTGAACCTGGAGAAGGCCACCACGCGCGAAGAGATGAACGAGTACCTGCGTTACATGGCGCTGCACTCGGATCTGCACAAGCAGATCGACTTCGTTAATTCGCAAGAAGTGGTTTCATCTGACTTCGTTGGTTCGCGTCACGCCGGTGTGGTCGATGCTGAAGCGACTATCTGCAATGACAACCGCGTTGTGCTGTATGTCTGGTACGACAACGAGTTCGGTTACAGCTGCCAGGTCGTGCGGGTGATGGAAGACATGGCCGGGGTTAACCCGCCAGCCTTCCCGCGCTAAGTGCTCGGAACCAGGTAAACAACAGAACGGGAGCTTTGGCTCCCGTTCTGCATTTCAGGATTAGCTCAATGTGCGTGCTTGTGTTCGGGTGCCGGGTGTTGATCAGGGAGCTTGTCGGTTTGCGGGTAAGGTTGCCGTTCGCGCTGTTGCAGTCTGTATTGGTCTCCGTTCTGGCAGTCCTGCTCGCGGGGTGCGGTTTGTCCGAGCGGGTCGAAGAGGTCAGTGGCCCGACTATGGGCAGCAGCTATTCAGTCAAGTATGTGGCTGCGCAGGCCGTGCCAGCGCCGGATAGAGTCAAGGTTGAGGTCGAGGCGATCCTCGCTGAAGTCGACCGGCAGATGTCTACCTACCGCAGTGATTCGGATGTCGAGCGCTTCAATGCATTGCCAGCCAATAGCTGCCAGACAATGCCGGCGCCCGTGCTTGAGCTCGTACGGGTCGGCGAGGCCCTGTCGCAGAAAAGCGCGGGTGCCTTCGATTTGACGGTGGAGCCCTTGCTCGATCTCTGGGGCTTTGGTCCACAGTCGCGCGGCATGCGGGTGCCGAGCGCCGAACAACTGACTAAGGTGCGCCAGCTGGTTGGGCATCAGCATCTACGGATTGACGGCCAGCAGTTGTGTAAAGACGTGGCGGTCCAACTGGATCTCAACAGCATTGCCGCCGGCTATGCGGTGGACCGAATTGCGCAGCGACTGGACGAGTTGGGCATCGACAGTTATTTGGTTGAGGTCACCGGCGAGCTGAAGGCGCGAGGCCGGAAGGCCGATGGTTTGCCCTGGCTTGTGGCGATTGAAGTGCCACGCGATGATCGGCAGATTGCGCAGAGGGTGTTGCAGCTGGATGGTTACGGCATTTCCACCTCGGGCGATTACCGCAATTATTTCGAGGAAGGCAGCAAGCGCTACTCTCATACCCTGGACCCGCAAACCGGCGCGCCTATTGAGCACAGGCTGGCGGCAGTCACTGTGGCCGATCGGTCGGCCCTGCAAGCCGATGGGCTGTCGACTTTACTGATGGTGCTGGGGCCGGAGCGCGGCATGGCTTTCGCCGAGCAGGCCGGTGTTGCGGCTTTTTTTGTGACCCGTCGAGGCGAGGGCTTCGTCACGCACGGCTCGACAGCCTTCGAGCGGCTATTTGCTGCTGAACAATAGTGCGCTGTGATTGCGGGATCTTTGGCAAAGTTGCCCGGCGGGTGCGAGAGGGTGTTCGAGCTGGGTCAATGACCAGAGTGAGTCTGAAAAGCACGTTGCGAGCGCGATGTAGTGGAGGCAAAGCTCGCCTACCACGCGACCAAGCGCTAATGTGCTGCGCCAAGCGGCGCGGTTACGCTGCATTAGAGATTTGATCTGCCGGGGCACACGCTGTCGCGGCCTTGCCAGGGTGCAAACGGGTGTCCTGGTCTGTTCCAGAGGAGTAAACATGGCGGTCTACAACTACGACGTAGTGGTGCTGGGTTCGGGGCCTGCGGGCGAAGGGGCGGCGATGAACGCAGCCAAAGCCGGGAAAAAAGTAGCAGTGGTGGACAGCCGTCGCGAAGTGGGCGGCAACTGCACGCACCTCGGTACCATCCCGTCCAAGGCGCTACGTCACTCCGTTCGGCAGATCATGCAGTTCAACACCAATCCGATGTTCCGGCAGATTGGCGAGCCGCGTTGGTTCTCCTTCCCCGATGTGCTGAAGAGTGCCGAGCGAGTGATCTCCAAGCAGGTCACCTCGCGCACCGGTTACTACGCGCACAATCGAATCGATGTGTTCTTCGGCACCGGCAGCTTTGCCGACGAGCAGACCATCGAAGTGGTTTGTCCGAATGGTGTGGTGGAGAAGCTGGTCGCCACGCAAGTCGTCGTAGCGACAGGTTCGCGCCCGTATCGCCCGGCCGACGTCGATTTCCGCCATCCGCGGGTTTATGACAGCGACACCATTCTTAACCTCAGCCATACCCCGCGCCGGCTGATCATCTATGGCGCCGGGGTGATCGGTTGTGAGTACGCTTCGATCTTCAGCGGTCTGGGGGTTTTGGTCGACCTGATCGACAACCGTGACCAACTGCTGAGCTTCCTCGATGACGAAATCTCCGATGCGCTCAGTTATCACCTGCGCAACCACAATGTGCTGATCCGCCACAACGAGGATTACGAGCGTATCGAGGGCGTGGATAACGGTGTGGTGCTGCACCTCAAGTCGGGCAAGAAGATCAAGGCCGACGCACTGCTCTGGTGTAACGGACGTACCGGCAACACCGACAAGTTGGGCCTGGAAAACATCGGCATCAAGGTCAACAGCCGTGGGCAGATCGAGGTCGACCAACACTATCGAACCAGTGTGTCGAATATCTATGCCGCGGGTGACGTGATTGGCTGGCCGAGCTTGGCCAGCGCGGCTTTCGACCAGGGCCGCTCGGCAGCCGGGAGCATCATCGAGGACGGTAGCTGGCGTTTTGTCAACGACGTGCCGACGGGTATCTACACGATTCCGGAGATCAGCTCGATCGGCAAGACCGAGCATGAGCTGACTCAGGCGAAGATTCCTTACGAGGTGGGCAAGGCATTCTTCAAAGGCATGGCGCGTGCACAGATCGCCAGTGAACCAGTGGGCATGCTGAAGCTGCTGTTCCACCGCGAAACCCTTGAAGTGCTCGGCGTGCACTGCTTCGGCTATCAGGCTTCGGAGATCGTCCATATCGGTCAGGCGATCATGAACCAGAAGGGCGAGGCGAATAGCATCAAGTACTTCGTCAACACCACCTTCAACTACCCGACCATGGCTGAAGCCTATCGGGTGGCCGCGTTCGACGGTCTCAACCGGCTTTTTTGAGCGGCTCCGACCGGTGGCCTGAGCCGGTCGGGGGGGATGACTTCTATTTAGGCGTCAACAGTGATTCCCGAGGGTGGCGCTGGCCAAACCGGGAAAGTCTGTAATCAGGCTATCTACGCCGAAGTCGGCGAGCCGGCGCATGAGCGCCGGTTCGTTAACGGTCCAGACCGACACATGCAACCCCTGCTTCTGGGCTTTCAGCAGGCGCTCCGGGGTGCATAGCGTCCAGTTCAGCGCCAGCAAGCTGCAATCGTAGTTCTGGGCGATCTTGAGTGGGTCGAGCCATGCATATTCCGCAACCAGGCCGCGCGCTAGCTGCGGGGTCAGGCGTGTCAGTGCGCGCAAGACTTCCCGCGAGCTGGAGGTGACGGTGACCTTGTCGACCAGGTTGAAGTGCTGCACCAGCTCCTGAATCGCCAGCACTGTGCGCGCTGCGCGAGCCCGTGAAGCGCTTTTCACCTCCAGCTGCCAGTGTTCGAAGTCGCACTTCTCGAACAGTTCAGCCAGCCGAGGGATCGGGCAGGGATGCAGCCAGTCTGGGCCGCTTTTACGTGCATCGTAGGTCACCAACTCAACGGCGTCGTGCTCTGCCACCTTACCGCGGTGGCCAGTGGTGCGCTTCAAGGTTGAGTCGTGGATCACCATCAACTCGCCGTCGCGCGACAGATGCAGGTCCAGTTCACAACGACTAACGCCATGCGATAGACATCTCTGGAAACTGCTCAGGGTGTTTTCCGGTGCTTCGCCCTTGGCGCCGCGGTGGCCGAAGATCTGGGTCACGGTTGCTCCTTAATTGGCTGTTCCTGCACGTTGGGCTCGTTTGGATAGCGTGGTTGGTGGTGGCGGACGCTATCGATCACCCGGCCACTTTCAAAGTAGACGCTGAACTCGCGGTAGTCCCAGCGGTTGATGGGGGGAGTGCCAACGGCGGGATGCTCCTCATCGGGCAGACCGAAGCGCTCCAGCACCGCATGCTGCAATTGGCCACGAGCGGGCAGGGCGATATCTGTCGCTCCTTGCTGGCCAAGGGGGATTTCAGGGGTTTCAGCGAAGCCGTTGAGCGGCATCAGCAATGTGAATAGCAGAAAAAAGCGCGACATCGACATCTCTTCGGCAGGTGACTAATTGTCAGGTGACTAAGTGTGTTCGCGGGCCAGGCGGCGTTCCAGTGCCTGTTTCTGCAGAATATGT
>JBOICE010000323.1:0-6872 GCA_050739815.1 Pseudomonas sp.
GCGCCTTGCAGGGGCTGGGCGGCAACCATCTCGGAGAGGAAGGCTTCGGACTCTTTATCGCCGTGGAGGATGTTGCGTTCGCCGCCTTCCTCGTAATTGAGCACGAAAGAGATCGCGATACGCGCGTCGCCCGGCCAATGCGGATGGGGAGGGTTGTTGCCGTAACCGATCAGGTCGCGAGGGTAGTCAGCGCTCACCGCAGTTTTCCTTCTTATAGATGTTGCGATCGCTATGGGGGCCTGAGGGGTTCGGGCGTGGGCGACCGTGATGGGGTGATTGTATACAAAGTGAATGGTGTTTTGTAAATCTAAAATTTCACTATTTCTCGCTACAATGCGCTTGCAAATAGATTGGCCCAGCGCTCAGGCGTTGCCGCCTCAAGTGGCCAGGTTGCCGAGGACGGAAACCCTCACGGCAAAGCCGAGGCTTGAGTCCATCGAGGTTTCGGGTTTTAGTGATTGTGTACAATTTTCATATTAAGTGTCTTATATTTATCTGGTCGCGTGTTATGCTCGGCCCCTGCCGAAGCCCTTGGCTTGTGCGGCATACCGAATTCAACTGAGTAGAGGAGGCGTGGTGTCTGTGTGGCTCGCTCGGCGAGCGTAGAGCGAGCGCAGATGCCCTGAACCAATGGGACGTTTAACGACGCATGTATTGGATGCTGCGCACGGCTGCCCTGGCAGTGCCATCAAGGTCGAGCTGTATCGGGTCGAAGCCGAACAGCTGGAGCTGATTGCAACCGTGCTGACCAACCACGATGGCCGCTGCGATGCGCCGATCCTGCAGGGCGATGACTACGTCAGCGGGGTCTACCAACTGCAGTTCCACGCCGGCGACTACTACCGCGCCCGTGGGGTCGAGTTGCCCAGCCCAGCCTTTCTAGATGTTGTGGTACTGCGCTTTGGCATCAATGCCGAGCAGGACCACTACCACGTGCCGCTGCTGATTTCGCCTTACAGCTACTCCACCTACCGGGGTAGCTAGGCACCGAAACACGCCTACCCTCGACTCCATTGGAAGAGTCTTTAGCCCGCTCACACTGCGGGCTTTTTTTGTGCTCTCGATTTGTCTGTGGGCAGGCGTGCATCCTGAAGCTAGGACCGATCGCCTTCGCTACCTGTGCCTGACACTACTTTTTGACCCACTGACCATCCGGGGTTTTGACGTAGGCTCCCGGTAGCGTTTTTTCTATGGCTTTCTGCCCAGCCAGGTTGGCCACTTGCTCCAGAGTGGCGCCGTTTTTCTTGGCAATGGCGTCGTAGGCGGTGCGGCGCTTGCTATTGATCTCCGCTGCAAGCTCCACGGCATCCGGGGTTGCCTTGACCACACCGAGGAAACCATCGGGTTGCTCCCCCACCAGCCCCTGCGACTTGGCAGTATCCAGGTCGAGCGCCATGGCCAGTGCACTGCAAGTAAGCAACAGCAGCGCAATCAATCGGGTTGTCGTGTTCATGGCCAGCTCCTAGAACAGTCCGCGGTCTTCACTGAAGAGATTATCGATGTCTTTTTCCACCTTGAGGCGGATCTCATGGTCAATCTTCACATTCAGATTGATGGTGATCGGCTCTTTTGGAGCCTCGAGTACGACCCTTGGGGTACAGGCGGCCATAGACAGCAACACCGCAAGCCAGACGGGTTTCATGGTGAGTCCTCCGCGTCATGTGAGCGTGAGCCTTCTGCCGGTCTCCGGTCCAATACCGACTGGGATATCTCATCGCCAATACGCAGGCTGCGGAGCAGTTCCAACACATTTTCCCGGTGCGTGTAGTTGAGTACGACCGGCAGGTTGTTCTGCTGCGGGTTCTGGCCCTTGATGGTCGCCGCAGCATCCAGCCAGCCGTCCGCTTGCATATCCAGGCGAGCCTTGAAGTCGTCAATAGCCAAGTTACTCAGCGTATCCAGCGCCAACTGCACCGCGCGGTTGGATTGGCCCATGGCGCTGACGCCGGCTGATGGCAAGACCTTGAGTGACAAGGGGCCCTCATTGCTGATGACGCCCCCTTGCAGGGCCAGGGAATCTTTCAGCAACTGTAGCGGTAGATACCCGCCCACGCGACCGGCGAGCCGAACGGTCGGGTTCGGATCGTTTTGCAGGGCGGCCACCTCCGCCAGGTCAATACCACTGGTGGTCACTCGCTGATACTGCGGGGAGGGCCATTGCAGGGTAGGGGCGCGCATAGTGCCCCCGAGCACGTTGGCGTAAACATCGGCGAAGTGCCAAGTGGCAAGGTCGGACTGCACCCTCATGCGGACATTGCGCACCGGTGTGCCGACATCCAGCTCGGCCAGGGTAATGGGCCCGATGCTGGTGAGCGTTCCGCCATCCTGGAGCAGCTCGATGTGCGCGGCACCCTTGCCGCCCGAAGCCAGTATGCCGCCCCAGTCCAGCACCAGCCCGGACACCGTCATATCGCCTTGTAGTCGCCAGTGATCCTGCCACTGCCAGCGCCCGTGGCCATTGAGCTTGCCTTGCTGCAAGGTGACGCCGAGGCCACGGCTCATGGCGGCAGACAGGGGCGTTGTTATCTCCACTTGGCCTTTCGCGCCGATTTTTTTGCCGCGGCTAACCCGCTCCGCAGTCAGGCTGAGTTCGGATTGCCAGGCTGGCACGCGCAGCTTGGCCTTGCCTTGCTGCCCGGAGACGGAGATCTGCCCGATCACGGCAGGCAATACCCAGCGTTCCGCCACCACGCCACCGGTCTTGACCTGCAGGGCCCCGAATATCCCCTGGGGGCTCAGACGCAATGGCGTGGTGGCGGCGACGGCAATCGGCTTGATCAGCGTGGTGCCAATCAAGCCCTCGGCAATCTTGACGTGACTACCGGTGCCTAGAAACCACAGCCCCTCTTCGCCATACCAGGGTGCGACCAGTTTCAGGTTCCCGCCTTGGGCATAAAACGGTGGGCGAGAACTCCCTTCAACGGCGCCTTCCCAGTGTCCTTGCGCCGAGTCGGCACTAATCGTGCCCGTGAGGGGGTAGTCAGCATAACGACCAACGAACTCCGCCCGCGCGGCCCAGCGCGGAGCGTGGAAGTCGGTCACCGGCAGCGTCAGTGTCAGCAGCAGATCCTCTCCCTTGACCGTCAGGCTGGCCGGTTCGCCGACCAAACCGGATGCGTCGATGCGGCCCTGCCAAAACCCGGCCAAGTCATGCCCGGAGGCGTTGCCCTGCAGCTCAAACCGCCCTTGCCAGGCCCACTGGGAGTGCTGCCAGGACAACCGGCTGTCGACGGTTTCAACCCTAATGCCCTGATACTGCAGCTCGGCAGAAATGCTGCTTTCACCGGCCAGTGCCAGAGGCAGCGCCAAGGGGCTTGACCAACTCAGGCGCAGCCCCTCGGGGAGCTGTATCGCCGCCGGCAGAAACTCCAGCCGTTGCTGATTCCAGCGCAGGAGCAGCGTGCCGGCCAGTGAGGGGCCGGCCAGGGTCAACATGCCCTGACCACGTGCCACGCCTGTGCCCTCGGTATCCAGGGTCAGCAGCACGCTACCTTGTGGGCCTGCTGCCTTCAGGTTCAGGTTCAGGGACTCCACCCGGTCCAGATTGCCGCTGGCCTGTAGCGCTTGCCGGGCCTCCAGGCTCCAGTCGCCCCCGAGGGGCAGCGGTGCCGTCAGCACGGCGTTCAACTGCCATTGTTTGGCGGCGAGGTAGGCCTCGAGTGTCATATCGGCTCGTTGCGACTGCCCGCTATAACCCAGTTGTTGCCCCTGCGCCTGCAAGGTGCCGTCCAGGCGGTTGGTCTGCCAAAGTCCCTCGGCCATGAAGGTCAGTGCTCCCAGGAACTCGGGTGCCAGGTCAGCCGCCTGAATCTGTCCTTGCACGGTCCAGCGCCCAGAAACGCGATCATAGTCGGCATCCACCTTGCTGCTTCGATGCTGGGCCTGTGCTTGCCAGTGTTGCTCGCGCTGACGGACGAGCACTGCCAGAGGCGGTAATCCGGGAACGGCAAGTGCGTCGATGGTGAGGTCGAAGGGGGGCGTCCAGGGGAGGGGAGGCAGCGCCTCGGCGCCAGTTTCGCATTGGGGCAGGCTCATGCTGGCCATGTTGATCGCCAGCGGCCGCCAGTCGGTGATCCGCAACCGTTCGCCCTGGGCTTTCACGCAACCTTTTTGCAGCCATTGCCACTGCGCCAGTTCCAGTCCGTCCTGCCAGCCGGGGCCGTGCACGCGTACACCCAGCGCATAAGCGCTGACCACCACGACGAGTAACCCCAAGAGCGGCAGCAGCGCCAGCATGATCAGCCAATTCAGGTAGCGCCGCACAAAAGCAGGACTAGGGCTCATGCTCATTAGCCGCCAAGCTGTTGAAGGGTTCGCAAGGGTTGCCGGGCCGTCGGCCGGGAGCATGCCGCAACCGGTTTAGACAAGCTGATTTTCACCTGTGTTTGAGCATATACGGGGGCCAGAGATCTGTAGCGCGACATGGCCCGATGAGCAGCACCACTAACGCTACTGGTTAGCTTGAAGGGCGTTGGCACCCAGGCAAACAGGCGGTCAATTGAGGTGAAATTTCGCTGTTCGATACCGTCAAAGAGATTCTGGTGAAAGCTTTTCCGGGCTCTCTATGGCCCGTAACGCAGATGCAAGCTCGGCCACTTGCACCATCCCAGGCTAGGCGACAGCAACAACGTGAAGTTGCGCTTTGACGCGAAATACGCGCGGATGGCGCTGGATGGCCAGCTGTGAAGAGGCTGGTTGCCAGACTTTGGCCAAAAACACTTATCATTCAGCGATATACCTCATGGCCCAGGTGGGAATCGTTCAATGCTGTCTGCCGTCAAGCGCTACAAACTCCTGCTTTCCGGAGCGTTGGCGCGTTACTTCCCTCGGACCACTGAGTACCTGCGCTCCGAGAGCGCAGCGGCCTTATTCCACCAAAGGCCCAAGCCGCGGGCGAAGCAGGCTATCGCGAGCACCAACAAGGCGAAAACCGCCAAGGCGAATCAGCCCGTCAGACCCCGTGCCAAGCCCCGCAAGCCGGCCAGCGCAGGCATCTACGGACCGCTGCGGATGCCGGTCGAGGCGGCACAAATCCAGGCCATGCGCGAGCGCGTCGCCAGCGCTGTGGCCGCGGGCGTGATCAGCCCGCCTTCCGATGAGCAGTGGGCGATGATCCTCAGCCGCACTCCGCTCACCCGGATCTTTGCCGGGGCGGGGTCGGGTAAATCCACAACCCTGGTGCTGCGCGTGGTGTTCATGCTCTGTCACATGGGGATCGAGCCCGAGCGCCTGACGGTGATTTCCTTCACCAATGCGTCCTGTGCGCAGTTGCGCGAGCAACTGATCAAGGTCCTGGGGTTTTGGCAGTACCCCTTCGACGCCGCCAAGGCCCGGCAATCTGTGCGCACCTTCCATTCGGCCATGGGGGTCTTGGCCAAGGACGTGCTGAACAACCCGGTCTGGTTCGAACAGCTGGCCGACAAGGACGCCTCGGCCACCGAGCTGGATAATCCCCTGACCTCAGCACGCCTGCGTCCCGCCCAGCAGAGCCTGCTAAAACAGGCTTACCAAAGTTGCTATGCCCAGGAACCCGGCTTTCGTCAGTGGGTTCATACCTTGCTGGGTTTACCACCGCTACCGGCCACCGCCGCCGAAGGCGTGCCCTTACGAGTGCCCAGGGCGCCCCTGGATGGCTTCAAGCTGGCGGGGGAGTTCACCCCGGTGCCGCTGTTCGAAGCCTTCTATGTCCAGGCGGGCTTCATGGAAAGCATCGGCATCCGTCTCGATCAGGTACAAGCTCAAGCGCTGCCATGCTCCGCCCAGGAACGGGTCTTCATCGAAGCCCTGCTAGTGTTCTGGAGATACTTCGAGGCTCGCCTGCAAGAGCAGGGACTGATGACCTTCAACGGTGCCTTCCAGAAACTCACCCAAACCCTGGCCTCCAGTGCTGAAGGGATCTCGGCCCAGGCCCTGGCACCCTTCACTCACCTGCTGATCGATGAGTTCCAGGACATCTCCCCGCAGATCGTCCAGTGGCTGCAAGCTGTCCACCGGAGCCTGGCGCACAAGGGGGAGGCGGTGAGCCTCATGGCGATCGGCGACGACTGGCAGTCCATCTATGGCTGGCGTGGGAGTTCCCCCGAACTGTTCATGGACTTCGACCAGCACTTCCCAGGCAAGGGCAAGTCGAAGAGCAGCGCCGTGCTCATGCTGGAAACCAACTACCGCTCGATCGAGCCGGTGATACGCGATGGCGAGGCGGTGCTCGAGGGTGTCGAGTTCAAGCAAGCCAAGACCAGCAAAGCCTTCAAGCCCATGCAACCGGGGGATCACGGCGTCAAGCTGGTGCCGAGCTTCGATGTGAAAACCCGCTTGCCGGAGTTGCTCAAGGAAATCCAGGCACAATGCGAGCACGCCACCGCCCGCAAAATGGCCGACCGCACAGCGGTGCTGGTACTGAGCCGGCGCAATGAACCCTTGCGCAGCATTCAGGCCCAGTTGGACAAGAAACTGCCGATCAAGGCCTACACCATTCACCGTGCCAAGGGCTTGCAAGCCGAAGTGGCGATCATCGTCGATGACTGCTCGCCGCCGGAAAAACACCCGCTACGCAATGCGCTGTATGCCTATTCGGGGTTCTTCCGCAACAGCTATGACCAGGCGATGAAGGATGAAAGCCTGCGCCTGGCCTATGTGGCCATTACCCGTGGGGTGAGTCGGGTGTTGTGGTTTACCCAGAAGACCCAGGGTGCGACGCAGGTGTTGGCAGGGCGCACCCGCCAACGCGGCCAGCGGCAGGTCCTCGAAGCGGCCGAACTCTAGTTTAGAGTTGCCGCCAGCCGGGGCCCTGGCACCGCTGCACGGCGTCAGGGCCACGGCTGAAGCTGGGCGCCAGGCATCCGTCAGGTGCTGAGGAAAACATCATACAAAGC
>JBOICE010000324.1:0-3647 GCA_050739815.1 Pseudomonas sp.
ACGTTTTACCGCTTGCTGCACAAACACCCGATACGCTAATCCCCACACGACTAACTACTGCTTCCAAGCCGGGCGATCTGAGGCTCGGCCAACAGAGCTGCGGGCCGCAGGGCAGAGCTGTTCCCTATTTGGCTTTTGAGCATTTAGTCATAGAAGCACAGGGGTTTTAAAACAGCAGTTCCGGGCCGAGATAGGCATTGGCCTGATCGATGTCGTCATCGCCCAGCGCGCCTACGGCCGCGGCGAGTCGCAACTTGGAAAGCAGGTAACGTAGTTTGGCTTCGAACAGATTGCGCCGAGCGGTAAACACCAGCTCCTCGGCGTTGAGAATATCGACGTTGGTGCTGGTGCCAGCAAGAAAGCCCTTCTTCGATGAGTCGAGAGACTTTTCACTGGATTTCACTGCCTTTTCCAGCGCTCTGATTCGCGCCTCACCACTTTGTACGCCGCGAAACTCACGGGTTGTACCGGAGATGATTTCTTCGCGAGTGGCGTTCAGTTCTTCTTCTGCTTGGTCTCTGGTTGCCACCGTCTGACGAGCCCGTGCACTGACGTAGCCACCGCTGAACAGTGGGATATTCATTTCTACCCCGACCGAGCCGTAGCGGTTGTGTTCGTTCTGAGTAGACACTGACTCGCTATCCGAATCGGTATAGCCAAGCACGAAATCCAGTGTGGGCCAGTGTCCGGCTTTGGCTTTTTTTACATCCTCTTCAGCAGCATTAACGCTGTAGCGTCGAGCTTTTAGCACTGGGTTATCGCTTTGTGACTTGATAATCCAATCCGGCAAGCTGCTGGGTTCCAGGGCGGGGGTCGGGAAACCTTCGCGCAACGTGGCAAGTTGTTCGGGTACCTCTCCGAGGTACTCCTGCAGCATGCGCCTCGTCACCAACAGGTTGTCCTGTGCTTCGATCAGTTCGGCCAGCGCCAGATCTCGCCGTGCAGTCGCTTCATCGACGTCGGTGATGGTGCCATCGCCGAGAATCTGACGCCGTTGTGTCGAGCTAACCTGTTCTTCGAAGGCCCTGAGCTTGGCTTTAGCCAGTTCAATAGTTTCGTGCGCTAACAGAACGTCGAAATAGCGCCCGGCAAGGCGCACTGCCGCATCTTGGGTCTTGGCATCAAACACCGCGACGCTGTAGTCGGCCTGTTGCTTACCCTGGCGATACTCGGCCATCTTTTGCTTGTTGAAGATGGCTTGGCGCAGTTGCACCGTTCCCCCCTTGGACTCGTAGTGCAGATCGCTCTCGCGATCGCGTCCTAATGCATCTGGCTGTCTCTGGGTGCCATTGTTGTGGATGTCATAGGCGCTGGCATTGATTTGTGGCAGCAGGCCGGCCTGGCCAAGCGCGCGGTTTTCTTCACCTGCTTCTTTTTCATGTATGGCAGCCTGGTAAGTTGGACCTTGATATTGCAGAAGGTGCCAGGCTTCACGAAGGTCCAGTGCCTGTACCGGGAGGGCGATACAGGCGAGGCAGGTGAGCATGAGGCGAGGGGCCATCAGCATTTCACTGTTCCTTAAAGGAGCTGTCGACGCGATCGATCAAGGGCTTCATCAGGTAACTCAGCAGGTTGCGTTCCCCCGTCTTGATGGTGACGGTAGCTGGCATGCCGGCGCGGATCCGATTGGCTCCGAGCAATGACATACCGGCCGGAGTTACTTCGATCTGGGCGAGGTAGAAAGGCTGTTTGTTCTCCTCGTTGATTAACCGGTCGGCCGAGATGGTCAGCACTTTGCCCGGAATGTTGGGGGTTTGCGCATGGTTGAATGCGGGGAAGGCAATGGTTACCGGCAGGCCAGGGACCATTTTGTCTATCGCCTGAACCGGGATCATGGCGTCGATCTGTAAAGGTTCGTTGTCCGGCACAACATCCATGATTTTGAAGCCTGGCTGAATCACGCCGCCGATAGTCGAGATACTGAGCCCTTGCACCATGCCATCAATTGGCGAGCGGATTACGGTGTGTTTGACCTGGTAATCAAGCGCTTGAAGCCGGTCGGCGAGCGAGGTGTTTTCTTTTTGTACGTCAGTCAGCTGCGATTGCACTTCTTTACGGTAATCGTACTCACGCTGGAGAATGCGTAGTTTCAGCTCGGCGACCTGGCTGCGGGTGCGAGCGATGTTGTTGAGATTATCCGCTTGAGAGGCCCTCAGCTCTGCTGCACTTCTCTCGAGCTCAAGCATCCGGTTACGCGGGATATAGCCCTCAGCAGCCAGGCTGCGAGCACCCTCTAGCTCCTCTTGCAGGAATTTGAGCTGCCCTGAGCGCGCTCCATACACTTGCTGCAGACCCTTGACTTGCCCTATAGCGGACAAGAGGGTCTCTTGCAAAATGCTGACTTCGCCCGCGAGCCCTGTGCGGCGGGTGGCGAATAAGCGTCGTTGGAGAGTGAGTGAGGCGACGAGACGTGGGTCGTCCTTGAAGCGTTCGATCAGTGCCGGGTCGAACGTAACATCGTTCAAACCGTCACGCTCAGCTTCCAGCCGATTCTCAACCGCCTTGCTGACAATGTACTGGGCGCTGACCACGCCTTGCTCGGAGAGCGCTTGGGTCGAATCGAGCCACACCAACTCCTGATCTTTTTTAACGCTGTCGCCCTCGTGCACAAGAATGCTGTCGATGGTGCCGCCAGTGAGGTGCTGAATGGTCTTGCGGTTGCTTGTCACTTTGACTGTGGCCGTAGCGACTATCCCGGCATCCAGTGGCGCTAGCCATGACCACAGCAAGAAACCGCCGAAGCCCAATAACACCAGCAACACGCCCCAGCGCGCAGGTTTGCGATCGTCGACGTCAATGCCGAGCGCAGCATTGGCGAGGACCAGATTCTGGTGCTCAATATTTAACGAGGTCATTTATTCTCTCCCCCTGACTGCTGCCAATGTCGGGGTGCCACCAGTCGGGAGCACGCTGGCTTGCCTAAGTGCTGCGAACACTTCCTCGCGTGGGCCGAACATCTGCATGTTGCCATCACGCAACATCAAGACCTTATCGACAGTGCCCAGCACGCTTGGCCGATGCGAGATCAATATAGTCGTGGTGCCCTTGCGCTTGAGGTCTTCAAGCACTTCAACCAGCGCTCTTTCGCCGACGTCATCGAGGTTAGCATTCGGCTCGTCGAGCACAATCAGGGCGGGCTCGCCGTAGAGCGCTCGTGCCAGTCCGATGCGCTGTTTCTGGCCTCCGGAAAGTGGACTACCATCGACGCCAAGACGGGTGTCGTAGCCCTGAGGAAAGCGCAGGATCATGTCATGCACACCTGCGTGTTTCGCCGCGAGGATCGCTGCTTCGCTGTCGATCTCGCCAAAGCGGGCTATGTTTTCGGCAATGCTGCCCTCGAACAATTCGACGTCCTGTGGCAGGTAGCCTAGCCAGGGGCCGAGTTCTTCCTTGGTCCAGATAAACACATCGGCGCCGACTAGCCGCACCTTGCCACCCTGCGTTGGCCATATCCCCACCAGCAGGCGGGCGAGGGTAGATTTACCCGCGGCTGAGGGCCCAATGATTCCAAGCGCTTCACCGGGGGCGAGGTTGAAGTTCACCCCGCGAATGATTGTCTGCGCGGTGCCAGGTGCACCGGCATAGGCATTCTCCACCGCCAGCATTCCAACCGGCCGCTGTAAGGGCATTGCGGGCGGGCGGGCAGG
>JBOICE010000325.1:0-5855 GCA_050739815.1 Pseudomonas sp.
TCACAGGAGCGTTTGGACACACGTGGGTGGCAAAGATCACGTCGGTTGCGAGTGAGTCTCCCTGGCGTGCCATGTCCGCCAGTTTGAGCGCTGCGGCGAGTACGGCGATAGCCCCATCCGCGTCGGACACCAAGCCAATCGCCTGCGGTCGAGCCCCCACGCCGCCGAGGCGGCCAATCAGACCCAGAACTGGACCTTTCCCCTTGCCGCGAATTCGGCCCTTGATAAACTCGGTCGAACCCGTTTCGCCGTGTACCCGGGTGACGGTCAGCTCTTCAATGCCGCGGCTACGCAGCAACTCTGCAACGGCTTGGCCGGAAGCTTGCGCGCCTGACAAGAGTTCATGGATTTCAATGGTTTGCTTAAGTGTCATGGCTCGCTTTCAAAGTACATCAGAGGCCGCGTTTCCAGATTGACAGCGCCGGGTCAGGCTCGGGGGATGCTTCGATCAATTGCCTGGTATAGGCCTGCTGAGGTCGCTCGAAAACGTCATCCGTCGGCCCTGACTCCACAATTTTTCCGCGATACAGAAGCGTCATATGGTCACAAACGGTCCGGATCACACCCAAGTCATGTGAGATGAATAAATAGGTCAAGGCCAGCTTGCGCTGCAAGGCATCCAGCAAGTTGAGCACTTGGGCCTGCACGGATACATCAAGCGCCGAGGTTGGCTCGTCAAGAATCAGTAATTCCGGGTTGAGTGCCAATGCGCGCGCGATGCCGATGCGCTGGCGTTGACCACCAGAGAACTCGTGCGGGTAACGCCACAAGTGATGGTCTCCCAGTCCAACCAGGCTAAGCAGTTCACGTACACGCTCGGTGACTTGCTGCGCGTTGAAACCCAAAGCTTGTTTGTGAACCACCATGGGCTCAGCCACGATGTCGCGAACCGTCATTCGTGGATTCAGTGATGCATAAGGGTCTTGAAACACCACTTGAATCCGTCGGCGCATGTCACGTGCCTGGCGGGTGTTCAGTGTTGTCAGGTCAACGCCGTCCCAGCGGATATGGCCGGTGGTGACTCTCTCCAACCCGAGAATGCAGCGCGCCAGCGTAGTTTTACCCGAACCCGATTCGCCGACGAGCCCAAGACTTTGCCCTCGTGAGATGCTGAGGTTGACGTTGTCCAACGCCTTGTAGTCGCCTTTGCCACGGCCGAGCTTGAAGACCTTGGTCAGTTGCTGCACTTCAAGCATAGGTGCCGCCGATCTGTGCGGTTGTTTCCGGGCCTGGTTGCGGCACTGGGCTATAACAGGCCACCAGGTGCGTTCGATTCGCTGCCGTGGTCGTGGACGAAAGCACAGGTGCTTGCGTTCGGCAGATATCTATTGCCCGGCTGCAGCGGTCTGCAAACCGGCACCCCGGCGGCGGCGTGAAAAGCTGCGGCACTGTGCCGGCCAAGCTCTGTAAAGCGCCTCTGACGCTGTTGCGCGATGGCACTGCGGCCAACAGTGCATGCGTGTAGGGATGGCGCGGCTGTGCAAACACCGGGGCAACCTCGCCGGTTTCAGCCACTTGGCCCGCGTACATCACTGCGACATGGGTACACAGTTGCGCCACAAGTCCAAGATTGTGGGTGATCAACAGAATGCCAATTTGGTAGTCTGTAACCAGCTCGTGCATGAGTTTCATGATTTGTGCTTGCACCAACACATCAAGCGCGGTGGTGGGTTCGTCGGCAATCAGCACATCGGGGCGCCCCATCATGGCCATCGCAATCAGTACCCGCTGGCGCATGCCGCCTGAAAATTCGTGTGGATACAGATCAATGCGGCGTGCCGCTTCGGAAATACCCACGCGATCCAGCCATTGAATGGCCAGTGCTCGCGCAGCGGCGCGCCGCACGCCTTTGGATGCGTTGGGGGGTACCTCTAGAATGTCAGGTGAATGTATGCCAAGCGCCAAGGCCACGTCGATCATTTGTGTGCTGATGCGAAATGCGGGATTCAGGTTGGTAGTGGGGTCCTGAAAAACCATACCGATGCGCCGCCCTCGCAGCGGACGCATTTGCGCTTCATTCAGTTTGAGCAGATCGCGTCCTTCAAACAGAATTTCGCCAGCGGTGTAATGTGCGGGCGGTGACTGGAGCAAGCGCGACACCGACAGGCCCGTGACCGATTTGCCACAGCCCGTTTCGCCCACCAGGCCCAAAATTTGCCCGCGTTCGAGTGAGAGGCTCACGCCCTGAAGTACTTGAGCACGCCCATCGAAGGATGCGAGCTGTAAGTGGAGGTTGGAGATTTCAAGCAGTGCCACGGTAGTCAGCGCCTCGCCTTGGGGTCCAGCACATCACGCAAACCGTCACCCAGTAAATTGAAGCCAAGTACGGCCAGGAAAATAGCGATGCCCGGAAACACGGCCACCCACCATTGATCGGGCATGTAGGCGCGCGCCGTGGACAGCATGGAACCCCACTCAGGTTGCGGCGGCTTGACGCCAATGCCGACAAAGCCGAGTGCGGCGACGGTGAGAATCGCAAAACCCATATCAAGCGATATCTTGACCATCAGCGGGGAGACGATGTTGGGCAAGATATGGCGGAAGATGATCCGTCGTGAACTGGCACCGGAGCAAATCGCCGCCTGCACATAGACCTCTGTCTTGCGTGCCATGACCTCGCCTCGGACCAAGCGGCAAAAACCTGGCCACCACGACAAGGTAATGGCTACGATGGCGTTGAAAATGCCAGGCCCCAGGGAGGCGGCGATCGCCATGGCCAGTATCAATGAGGGCAGCGTCAAGATCAGGTCGGTCACGCGCATGATCACCTCATCCGTCCATCCGCCAAGGTAGCCCGCCAATGCCCCCAGCACGGTGCCGATGGTCGCTGCGGCAACAACCACGGCAAAGCCTGCGAGTAGAGAAATTTTTGCACCTGCCACCGTGAGTGAAAAAATGTCTTGCCCCACCTCGTTAGTTCCAAACCAGTAGTGCGCTGATGGAGGAATGAACTTGTCGTTCAGGTTTATAGCGCCCTTGACGTGTTCCGGCCACGGAATTACCCACGTACCAAAAACCGCCAACACCAGCAGCGCCAACACGATCACCAGGCCAATCACAGACAAGCGGCTGCGGGTGAAGCGGTAGAGCCCGCGTCGCCAAAACTCTGTCCTGGCGGACAGCGCAGACACCGGCATTGCGACGCTTGCGAGGGGTTCGTCAATCATTATGAGACACCTTTGGATTTAAAAAGCCGTACAGGCTGTCGATAAGCGTGTTGACCACGACGAACATCACGCCGATGCACAAGGTCACCGCCATGACGGGTTGGAAGTCTTGAGACACAATGGCCTTGGTCGCATACAGCCCAATCCCAGGCCAATCGAAGATGGTCTCGACCAGGACGGTGCCACCGAGCAACCATCCAAAGTACAAGCCGATAACCGTGAGGCTGGCTGATAGCGAATTCTTTAGCACATACTTCAACAAGATCTTTTGCCTGGATAAGCCCAGTGCGCGCGCCGTCAGGATATAGTCTTGTTGCAGCACGTCCAGCACGCTGGCGCGCATCATCCGAATCAGTGTTGCCAACGGTGACAGGCACATGGCAAAGGCTGGCAGCAGCAAATGTTGAACCGCAATGAAGTACTCTGAAAATTGTCCATTGATTAAACAATCAATCAGCAAAAAACCCGTCACCGTCTCTACGGGTTCTGCCGTCAGGGGGTAGCGACCGCTGAGCGGTAGCCAGCCCAGCCACATGGCAAAACCCAATTGCAGCAACAAACCCAAAAAGAAGCGCGGCATGGAGATGGACGAGAGCGAGACCACACGCAAGGCGTAATCCGGCCATCGGTCGCGGTAGACCGCAGCGATCAGGCCCAGTGGGATCCCTAGGCCAATGGCCATGGCCATTGCGGCAAATACCAGCTCAAGCGTGGCGGGCAAAAACAGTTTCAGGTCCTCGGCTACCGGGCGTCGGCTCAGAACAGACTCGCCAAAATCGCCTTTGACGAGCCCTTTCAAATACGACGCATACTGTTGCGGCAAACTGCGGTCAAGTCCCAGTTCTGCGCGTAGATGCTCAATTTCTTGGGCGCTGGCCTGTGGCCCGGCAGCCAGCTGAACCGGATCGCCCGGCAACACCCTGGAGATCGCAAAAACCAGCAGGGTTAGGCCAATAAACACCGGAATGGTGAGCAACATGCGGCGCAGCAAGAACCTGATCACGGCGGTGCCTTATTTTTGAATGGACAAGCCAAAGAACTCAGGCGATTGCCCTGCGATCGGGCTGTATTTGTAGTTCTTCAATTCCGTGCGTACGGCGATCTTGCGTTTTTCCAGCACGCCAAAGATATCGGGTGCGTCTGCCACGATGGCTTTTTGAGCCTCCTGGTAAATCTTGCTACGGCTTGCCGGGTTGCGTTCACCCCGGGCGCGCTCCAATAGTTGGTTGACCTTAGGGTTGTTATAGGTCGGGTTTTGCCAGTTGCCGTTGCGCGAGCCGTGATAAGCGGCGTAGGCGATGTTGTCCGGATCGGCGTAGTTGGCGCTTTGGTACACCGGGAAAAAGTCCGCTGTTGTGGCAGGGGTTTTGGTGGACGCGACCATGTCAGGCCATACCAAGGGCTTGATATCGAGTTCGATGTTGAGTTTTTTCAGGCTGTCCAGCAGTACCAATGCGTACTTCCGCTGTTGGTCCAGGCCACTGATTACCGCAATCGTCAAACGAAAACCACCTGCTGGGGTTTTTGACTTGGCCATGAATTCTTTTGCGCGAACCAGGTCGGTGCGTGGCACGACCAGCTTTGGGTCGTGCCCGAAGATGCCGTTAGGCAGCGGTCCCACCATCAACTCGGCGAAGCCAGCGGCCTGCTTCATGGCCTCGTAGTCAAAAGCGTAGGAAATGGCTTTGCGCAAATTTTCGTCGCGCAAAGGGCCGCTCTGGGTGTTCATCTTGATGGAAAAGGTACGGAATTCGGTTTCGATGATCGGTACCACCCCTGGTTTCTTTTGCAGCGCGATCATGTCGTCAGACGTCAGGTCCATTGCCATATGCGCTTCACCCTTTTCCAGCATCAAGCGTTGCGTTGTGGTTTCGCGTGCAATCTTCCAGATAACGCTGGACACGTTGCCCTGACCTTGCTTTCTCCAGTAGGTGGGCACGCGCTCCATCTCGTACAGGTTGCCTTGCTCATTGCGCTTGAGGCGAAACGGTCCTGAGCCTGCAAGCTTGTTGCGCAAATAAGTTTGCCCGTCGTCGGTGCCCTTGTTGGCCTCGACTTCTTTAGGGTTCACCACGAAAAACCAAGGCATGACTTGCAAGAAGGCCGCAAAAGGCTTGTTGAGTTTGATCTTGACGGTGTTGGTGTTGATGACGCTGACAGCGTCTTCTGCGGACATGATGCCGCTGAACATCCAGGCTGGGCCCTTGTTCAGTCGCAACATGCGATCGAGCGAATACTTCACAGCCTCTGCGGTAACGGGGGAACCGTCCTGGAAAGTGGCGTCGGGGCGCAACCTGAATACATATTCCTTTCCGTCGTCCGAGATCAGCCAGCTTTCAGCCAGGTGCGGAACGATGTTGGGTGGATTGCCTTCAATGCGAACCAACGCGTCGTAGGTATTGCGCAGCAGCATCGTGGACGAGTACCCCGAGGCCACATGCGGGTCGAGGTTGGGGATGTCTTGGCCACTGACCACGACGAGCACCTTGCGCTCCTGAGTCTGCGCGAATGCGGGAATGCTCCATAACGCGGCCGCGCCAAATGTGACGGCCGCAAAAGATGCGACCAGGTGGCGGCGGCGGATGGGTTGAGTTTTCATGGATATCTCCTTGGGGGAATGTGAGTGGTGAAGAACGTCAGCGGTCAAAGCCATAGTGCAGGTGCGCTTGTTCGGGGGTGATGTAGCCG
>JBOICE010000326.1:0-6940 GCA_050739815.1 Pseudomonas sp.
AACTGGTCGCCACCACCAGTGGCCGGGCCATGCCCGGCATCGAGGTGTGCTGCGTGGATAGCGAGGGTCGGCTGCTGCCACCCGGCGAACCTGGCGAGGTGCTGGTGCGCGGCTACAACCTGATGCAAGGCTACTTCAACGACCCCCAGGCCAGCCTGGAAACCATCGATAGCAACGGCTGGCTGCATACCGGGGATATCGGCGCACTCGACGAGCAAGGCTATCTGCGTATCACCGACCGGCTGAAAGACATGTTTATCACCGGCGGCTTCAACGTCTACCCGGCAGAGATCGAACAGTGTTTGCTGAAGTACCCCGGGCTGGCCCAGGTCGCGGTGATCGGCATCCCCGACGAGCGCCTCGGCGAGGTAGCCATGGCCTTCCTGCTGCCGACCCCCGGTAGCGCAATCGAAGCGCCGGCCCTGCTCGCCTGGTGCCGCGAACAGATGGCCAATTACAAGGTGCCGCGCCGGGTGCAGGTGGTGCAGGCCCTGCCGCTGAATGCTTCCGGCAAGGTGACCAAGCATGCCTTGCGCGAGCTGGCTGCAGCCGGAGCCTAGGGCACGGCCCACCCGCGCAGACTGGCACCCCCACACCCCGCAACCGAGGAGTCTTATGCCATGGAAAAGATCATCTACCTCGTCTGGCGCGACGCCCAGACCGACAGCGAAACCTTCGCCCAGCGCCTGCGCGGCGAAGTCGCCGACCAGCTCCTGGCCCTCGGTGCCTGCGGCCTGCAAGTGAATGTCGTCGACCGCGAGGTCGAAGCCGCCGCCGGTCTGCGCCAGGCCAACAGCCAGCCGCTGATGGACGGCAGCGTAGCGCTGTGGGTCGACAGCGCCATCGCCCGGCTCCGCCAACCGTTCGAGGCGGTACTGGCCTCGGCGGTCGCGCGACTGGCCGGCTATCTGGTCAGCGAGTCCGTACCGATCCGCAACACTCGCTTCCCGGCCGTGCCGGGCGAACGCACTCACGGCTTCGCCCAACTGGCCTTCCTGACCCAGCCGCCGCGCCTCACGCCCGCAGCCTGGCTGGACATCTGGCACAACCACCACACCCAGGTGGCGATCGACACTCAGGACAATTTCCTCTACGTGCAAAACCTGGTGCTGCGCCCCCTCACCCCTGGCGCGCCGAAGCTCGACGCCATAGTCGAGGAGGGCTTCCCGCCAGCGGCGATGACCGACCCGCAGGCGTTCTTCGATGCCGTCGGCGACGAGGCCAAGTTCCAGCGCAATCTGGCGGCGATGATGGAGAGCTGCCAGCGCTTCATCGACTTCGACAAGATCGATGTGCTGCCGACCAGCCAGTACCTGCTCAAGGCCGCCACGGCCAACTGACCGAACGCCTATGCGGCGCCAAGAATAACGAGCCCTGGGTCTGGTTATGCTTGGCCATGTCCCAGTGAGGGGTTGCAGGGTCTCGCCTAGGGTGGGCAAACCGAAGGCGTAACCCACCGACCGGCCGTCAGGCCGGCAATGGCGAGACCTTGTGACATCGATGGTGGGTTACGCCGCTACACGGCTAACCCAGCCTACGCAAACACCGAGCCTCGACAGTCATCAGCGCCACCAATACGCAACTGGGACACAGCCTTTTTCTTGGCGCACGCAGATCACTGGGGCGGATTCGGAGTTGCCAGACCGCTCAAGCCAACGACACCACGCTGTTCAACAGCGTTTTCACCAGCAACGCCTGACGCGTGGCGCCGGTCTTGGCGAACACGCCGCGCAAATGGGCGCGCACGGTATTTTTCATCACGCCGAGTTTGTCCGCGGCTTCATCGAGGGTCAGGCCGTCCATCATCAGCAAGGCGACCTCGGTTTCGGTCGCGGTCAACTGGAACAGCTTGCGCAGCAACCGGCGCGAGGCCTGCGGCGAATCCGCCGGGTCGCGGATGAACACCACGACCGCCGGGCGACGAGTGCTGTCATTGGCCTGGTAGTTGAGTGGAATCGGCCGCAGCAGCAGGTTCAGCGGCATCTCCCCGGTCGGTCGCGACAAGGCGATGACTTCGACGCTGCTGGTGGTTCCGCACAGGTGCAGGCGCAGTACCGATTGAATCGCTTTCTGCAAAGCGCGGTTCTCGCTCGCGGAATGCGCGCAGAGTTTGTCGTGACGGCTATGGAGCCCGTCTTTCGCCGCAAGCAGACGGCTCGCCGCCGCATTGCTCTTCAACACCTTGCCGCTTTCGTCGAGGATCACAGTGCCGACCAGCAGGCGGTCGATGGTGGCGGCATAGAGCATGCGTTCCGAGTTCAGTTCGTCCAGGGTCGAGTGCTGATCGACCGCCCGCTTCAAGTGCGGCAGCAGGATAGACACCAGGGCTTTCTCGGCCTCAGCGAAATCGCAGCCGAGGTGGTTACGGCAAACGAAGAACGCGCAGTCCACGCCCGCATCGGTGCGGATGTTGGCGACCAGGATGTAGCGCAGGTCGAGCGGTTCTAGATACTGCCGGTAGAAGTCATGCTCAGCCCAGGCTGCCGAGCCGAACACCTCATCGGCGGTCGCCACCCGCTCCACCGGCCAGTCGATGAATGGGCAGATCGAATAGTAGTGCTCACTGTACGAAGGCTCTCCCGGCAGCAAGGGGCCGAAGGCTGAGGCGTTGACGATCAGACCAGGCCGATCACTCGCCGGGTTGCGCAACACCAGGGTGACGAAACTGGCGTCGAGGCGCTGGCGGAGCATTTCCAGAAAGCCCGACCAGGGTATCGGCTCCAGCGGCCCCTGATAAATGCGCCCGAGGAGCTCGCTCAGGCCCGCCGGATCGAGCGCCGCAAGCTCATACAGTGCAGGCGTCGTTGCAGTGCTGGCAGCTGGCGTTGCGCTGATCATGCTGTGCTTTCTCCGAGCCTGGACTCGCGATGAATTGATCGACCTGTGCCGCGAGTATTCAGCCGTCACCCTCCGGGTAAATCGTCCGTTTGGCCTATTACGAGCCCGGCCCTGGCTCAATGCCCAGTCGCTACCGCCGACGCGGACGAGCACGCCGCCCGCGTCGACGATCCGCTGCGTCCCGTCAGCCCCCCAGTTTGGCCAGCACATGCTCGACGATGCGCTCTGCCGCCGCCTCGGCGCTGTCGGCGCAGGTATCGATGCGGACGTCCGGATGCTCCGGCGGCTCGTAAGGCGAATCTATGCCGGTGAAGTTCTTCAGCTCGCCGCGCCGGGCCTTCTTGTACAGCCCTTTGGGATCGCGCTGCTCGGCGACCTCGATCGAGGTGTCGATGAAGATCTCGATGAACTCGCCATCGCTGGCCAGGTTACGCGCCATCTCGCGCTCCGAACGGAACGGCGAAATGAACGAAACCAGGGTGATCAGCCCGGCATCCAGCATCAGCCGCGCCACCTCCGCCACCCGGCGGATGTTCTCGACCCGGTCAGCCTCCGAGAAGCCCAGGTCCTTGTTCAGACCGTGGCGCACATTGTCCCCGTCGAGCAGATAGGTGTGCCGCCCCAGCGCATGCAGCTTGCGCTCGACCAGATTGGCGATGGTCGATTTACCCGCACCGGACAGGCCGGTGAACCACAGGATGCAGGGTGTCTGCCCTTTGAGCGCCGCGTGCGCCTGGCGGTTGACGTCGATCGCCTGCCAATGCACGTTCTGCGAGCGCCGCAAGGCGAAGTGCAGCATGCCGGCACCGACCGTGTTGTTGCTCAACCGGTCGATCACGATGAAGCCACCGGTGTCGCGATTGTCGGCGTAGGCATCGAACGGAATCGCCTGATCCAGGCTCAGATTGCCGACGCCGATCTCGTTCAGCGCCAGGGTCTTGGCTGCCAGCTGCTCGAGGGTGTTGACGTTGACCTTGTGCTTCAGCGTGGCGCAGGTCATCCCCAGGGTGCGGCTGCCGATCTTCAGCAGGTACGGCCGACCGGGCAGAAGCGGTTCCTCGCCCATCCACACCAGCGTCGCTTCGAACTGATCGGCGACCGCCAGTGGCGCATCGGCCAGGGCAATCACGTCGCCCCGGCTGATGTCGATTTCATCGTCCAGGGTCAGCGTTACCGCCTGGCCGCAGATCGCGCCTTGCTGTTCGCCGGCTGCGGTTATGATGCTGGCGACGCGGCTTTCCTTGCCCGAGGGCAGCACGCGAATCCGCTCGCCGCAGCGAATGCCGCCGGAGACGATGCTGCCGGCGTAACCCCGGAAGTTCAGGTCCGGTCGGTTAACCCACTGTACCGGCATACGGAAGGGCGACTGGCCGAGGGCCTCATCTTCGAGGGGCACGCTTTCCAGGTGCTCCATCAGCGTTGGCCCTTGATACCAAGGGGTCTGCACGCTGGACTCGATCACGTTGTCGCCGCGCAGGGCCGACATCGGGATGCAGACGATGTTCTGCAGGCCGATCTGTGCGGCGAATGCGCGGTACTCGGCCTCGATCCGCTCGAACAGCGCCTGGGAATAGCCGACCATGTCCAGCTTGTTCACTGCCACCACCACCTGGCGGATGCCGATCAGGGAAACCAGGTAGCTGTGTCTGCGGGTCTGAGTCAGCAGGCCCTTGCGCGCATCGATCAGCAGCACCGCGACATCGGCGGTGGAAGCGCCGGTCACCATGTTGCGGGTGTACTGTTCGTGTCCCGGGGTGTCGGCGACGATGAACTTGCGCTTGTCGGTCGAGAAGAAACGGTAGGCCACATCGATGGTGATGCCCTGCTCGCGCTCGGCGGACAGGCCATCCACCAGCAGCGCGAAGTCGAGCTCGCCGCCCTGGGTGCCCATCTTCTTCGAATCGGCCTCGAGCTGGCCGAGTTGGTCCTCGAAGAGCATCTTCGATTCGTACAGCAGTCGGCCGATCAGCGTGCTCTTGCCGTCGTCGACACTGCCGCAGGTGATGAAACGCAGCAGTCCCTTGGTCTGCTGCGATTGCAGGTAGCGCTGGACATCCTCGGTGATCGGATCGGAAACCTGTTTCATCAGAAGTACCCCTCTTGCTTTTTCTTCTCCATGGAACCGGCCGAATCGCTATCGATCAGCCGCCCTTGCCGCTCCGAGGTTTTGCTCAGGAGCATTTCCTGGATGATTTCCGGCAGGCTCTGCGCCTCGCTCTCGATCGCGCCGGTGAGCGGGTAACAGCCCAGCGTGCGGAAGCGCACCTTGCGCATCTCCGGCACCTCGCCGGGGAGCAGCGGCATGCGCTCGTCGTCGACCATGATCAGCGTTCCGTCGCGGCGCACCACGGGGCGCTCCTTGGCGAAATACAGAGGCACGATGGGGATATCGTTGAGGTAGATGTATTCCCAGATATCCAGCTCGGTCCAATTCGAGATCGGGAAGACCCGCAAGCTCTCGCCCTTGCGTTTGCGGGTGTTGTACAGGCGCCACAGCTCGGGGCGCTGCATTTTCGGGTCCCAGCGATGCTGCCCGGAACGGATGGAGAAGATCCGCTCCTTGGCCCGCGACTTTTCCTCGTCGCGCCGGGCGCCACCGAAGGCCGCATCGAAACCATAGTGGTCGAGCGCCTGCTTGAGGCCCTGGGTCTTCCAGATGTCCGTATGCACCGCCGAGCCGTGGCTGAACGGGTTGATAGCGCGCTCGAGCCCTTCGGGGTTCACATGCACCCGCAGGTCGAGACCCAGGCGTTCGACGGTCTGGTCGCGGAAGGCGATCATTTCGCGGAACTTCCAGGTGGTGTCGACATGCAGCAGGGAAAACGGTGGCTTGGCCGGGTAGAACGCCTTCATCGCCAAGTGCAGCATGACCGCGCTGTCCTTGCCGATCGAATACAGCATCACCGGGTTTTCACATTCGGCCACCACTTCGCGCATGATGTGGATGCTTTCCGCCTCCAGCCATTCCAAGTGAGTCAACATCTCTGCTCTCCTCAAGGTTGCCGGGCCCATCCCCAGTGGTCAGGCCCTGCTGGAGAACACGGTATTCAAACCGTCGATTCGGACTCTTCGTCTAACTAGACTAAGAATTTCAGGATGGGCGGACTGCTGTGGTGGACGCAGGAAGCGGGCAAAGACGGGAGGCTCGTCAGGCAGAGAGCGTGGCGAAAAAAAGAGGGGCGCGGAGTCCCCCCGCCCTTGGAGGAGCCAGCTCTGCTCGCGATCGGGCCTGATGAAAAGCATCGCGAGCAGAGCTCGCTCCTACAGTTGGGAAATTGCGTAGGGGTGGAAAATCCGCAAAGCGGCTTTCCACCGAGGCGGGGTCAAGCGCGCTCGCGGTACAACGCCTCAGCCCGGCTCTTGAGGCTATGGGCGATCGCATCGAAGCCCTGCTTCACCCAGGGGCCATGGTTCGCCATCACCGCCGGCGCGGTCGGGCCGAGGAACAGGTCGGTGGTGTGATAGCGGCAGCTCGCCTCGCCGGTGGCTTCGATATGCTGGTCGCGGCGCGCCGCATCGGGGTTGTCGGGCGTGACGTACATCTCCCACGACAGTAGCCTCGGGCGTTCGAAAGCCGCCAGGTACTCGACCACCTGGAGCAGCTCGCCCGGGCGCCTCGGGTCGGGCAGGAACAGGTTCACCGCCTCCCCCATCCGCAAGCTCGACTCGACCTTGACCGTGAAGGGGTTCCACTGCGGGTAGCGTTCGAGGTCGACCAGCACCTCCCACACCAGCGCAGCGGGTGCGGCTATATCCACGGTCACTGAGGTCACGAGATGACTCTGAGGTGACAGGTTCTGAGCGGACAGGTTCTGAGCAGACATAGGATTCTCCTGGGCGCGGTACTGTCGCCGCGCGGGAAAGTGCCGAGGGCACGAGGGGAAAAGGCCGGGCGCGAAGAGCCCGCTGCCCATCTTGCCCAGCGGCCTGCCCCGAGCACCTCGTCTAGCCGGACTAACTCTCGCTCGATCCCCACCCTGCCCGGCGTCCCCAGCGCCAGCGCCGCTCGGCGGCCGGCGGAGCCCAGCGCCGGGTTAGTCCGGTCAGACGAAGAAAGCCGGCGACCGGCATTTATATCGTCCGTAGCAGTGGCCCGGGCCTA
>JBOICE010000327.1:0-4960 GCA_050739815.1 Pseudomonas sp.
AGGACCGCTCTATCTTGCTATGCGTCAGAACTCGCCGCGTCTCGCCGCCGCTCAACAGAAACGGGCGGATGCCATGACGATCCGGTCGCAGTGCCTGTGCTCCGCCGTCCAGACATTCTTCGGCCAGTTCCGCTAGGGCCCGCAGTGGCCCTCGGCCTCGGACAAACATCCGACCACCACAGACCAATGGGCGCCTTGCAGCGCCCCTTGTCACTCTTACTTTGGCTGGGGCACCGTCCGCAAATACGGCTTGAGCGTCTTGAAGCCCTGCGGATACTTCTTCTTGGCGTCCTCATCGGACACGGAGGTGGGGATGATGACGTCCTCGCCGGGCTTCCAGTTTACCGGCGTGGCCACCGTGTGCTTGGCGTTCAACTGCAGCGCATCGAGCAGGCGCAACACCTCATCGAAATTGCGGCCGGCACTCATCGGGTAGACGAGCATGGCCTTGACCTTCTTGTCGGGTCCGACGATGAACACCGAGCGGACCGTGGCGTTGTCCACCGCGGTGCGCGCTCCGCCGCTGGCATTCGGGTGAATCATGTCGTAGAGCTTCGCGACCGTCAGATCCGCATCGCCGATCAGCGGATAGTTAATCGCGTGTCCCTGGGTCTCCTCGATATCCTTGACCCAGGCCTGGTGGTCGCTGACCAGATCCACGCTGAGGCCGATGATCTTGGTGTTGCGCCGGTCGAATTGCGGCTTGAGCCCGGCCATGTAGCCCAGCTCGGTGGTGCAGACGGGCGTAAAGTCCTTCGGATGCGAAAACAGGATGGCCCATTGGTCCCCGATCCATTCGTGGAACCGGATCTTCCCTTCCGTGGTGTCGGCAGTGAAATCGGGAGCTTCGTCACCGATGCGGATCGACATGTGTAACCTCCATTGGTGTGAGTTGGGGTCTGCAAGCGGCTCATGGTGTAGCCGCTTCGCCAACGCTGCGTTGAGCGTCTCGGGTCAGTATAGTAGGCGGCTGTCACCGTGGCGGAGGCCTGACCTAGGCTAGTGACGCCGGGTGCTCGAATGCAACGGGGCTCGCATGCCCGAGCGTCGAACATCTCCGCGCAGGATGGCGGCACCGCGCGGTGTCGTCGCACGGGCCTGCCGCGGCGCCGTCGCGGTTATCGACGGCTGCGCGGGGGGAATCGCGATCCAATTGATCGATGCGGTCATCCAAAGGTGTTGGCGGGGTTCGACGGCGACACGTGACGGCGATCGAGGCGTTTTCGCGTGGCCGGTATGCGGCGGCGCGTCTCAACGATCCCCGGCGCAGCCTGACGTCTACTCCCGGGAAAAGGCAACCGTCACCGACCGACGATGAGCAACGGATGAGCGCTCGCAGCGGCGGGCACCAACGAGCAGGGCTGCGCACGGGTTCGCCACCGTCCCAGCGTGCCATGAGCGAGACGTCGGCATGCGGGGCGTGCGGCTCAGAACTCGACATCGAGTTCGTCGATCTCGTTGGGTTCCTGCCCGGCGGCTTCGACCCACTCCTGCATCTCCGGCATGTCCATAATCGTCCGACAATAGGCCGCCAAGACCTCATCGAGCTGCACGTCATAGGTGAGAAAGCGGGTCACCACCGGCGCGTACATGGCATCGGCCATGGAGCGTGCGCCGAACAAATAGGGGCCACCGTAGGTCGTTAGGCATTCGCGCCAGATGGTCGTAATCCGGTCGACGTCGCCTTGCGCACGCGACCAGACCTTGAAGCCGGGAAGATGGGCCCGCAGGTTCATTGGCAACGCCGAGCGCAGCGCGCTAAAGCCCGAATGCATTTCGCCGCAAATCGCGCGACAGTGCGCACGCGCGGCGCGGTCGGTGGGTAGCAGACCGGCGTCTGGCCGCAGTTCGTTCAGGTACTCGGCGATCGCCAAGGTATCCCAGATCCTGACGCCTTCATGCTCGAGGCAGGGGACCAGGATCGAGGGCGAGAGCAGCAGGAGTTCCGCGCGGACGCTCGGGTCCGACGGCGGGACCAGAATCTCGTCGAATTCGAGCCCGCTGAACTTCGTCAGCAGCCAACCGCGCAGCGACCATGCGCCATAGTTTTTGCTGCTGATGGTGAGGGTGGTCCTTGACATGGTTGGCGAACTTCCTGCAATAAAGAGTGTCTCACTGGTGTGATTCTTGCGACTCCTCGCATGATCTATCAAGCTTACCAAGCGATTGCCGACCTGGTGGCCCCGCTGCAGGCGGCGGCCGGCACGGCAGCCGCATCCTGCACAGCGTTGCCAGGGGGCGTGTCCGAGCAAAGCCTCGCGCCGGAGATCTGTGCGCTCTATGAATGGCTGGCCCTCGTGCGCCTCAGGCACGAGCGGCCGCCCTTTGACATCCACGCGGTCCAGGTCGAGCAGCAAAGGGTCGCGGTGAGCGAAGAAGTGGTGCACCGCACGCCGTTCTGCTCCCTTCTGCATTTTAAGAAGGAGGTGCCACTCAGGCAACCACGGGTGCTGCTGGTCGCCCCGCTCGCGGGCCACTTCGCCACCTTACTGCGCGGCACGGTGGCCACGATGCTGGCCGACCATGACATCTATGTCACCGATTGGCACAATGCGCGCGACGTCCCGCTGTCGCATGGCCCCTTCGGCTTTGACGACTTCGTCGGCCAGCTGATCGGTTTTCTCGGCTGGCTCGGCCCCGGCACGCACGTGGTGGCGGTCTGTCAGCCGACCGTGGCCACCTTGGCGGCTGTTGCGCTGATGGCCGAAGATGGCCACCCGGCGCAACCGCGCAGCATGACCCTCATGGCCGGCCCGAACGATACCCGCAGCCATCCCACCAAGGTCGACGAGCTGGCGGTGAGCACACCGTTGGCGTGGTTCGAAAACCATTTGATCGGCGTCGTCCCGCTGCGCTTCAGCGGGGCGATGCGGCGCGTCTATCCCGGCTTCCTGCAAGTTGCTGCCTTCATGTCCATGAACCTGGCGCGACACGTGGACTCGCTGACCGACTGCTACCGTTACCGGGTGCAGGGTGACGCGGAAAAAGCGGAAGCGATCCATGCCTTCTACGCGGACTATTTTGCGACGATGGATGTGCCGGCCGAGTTTTATCTGGACACCGTGAGCCGCGTGTTTCAACAGCACGCGCTACCGCTCGGCAAGCTGATGGTCTTCCGCCGTCGCGTGGACCCGCGCGCCATCCGACACACCGCGCTGCTGACGGTCGAGGGGGAGAACGATGACATCTGTGGGGTCGGGCAGACTGCGGCGGCGCAGGAACTGTGCAGCAGTTTACCGCCCGCTCTGAAGAGCCATTACATCCAGACCGGGGTCGGGCACTACGGCGTCTTCGCGGGTCGACGCTGGGCCACGCAAATCTACCCGATCGTCAGAGAGGTCATCCACGACAGCGAAAGACGACGCGAAGCGGTCCACGCGCCGCAAGGGTAACCGGACCGTTGGCGGAGCCGCATGCCGACATGCACAACGTGACGCCTGGCATACGCCGCCACGCGGCAACGGGACCCCGGGCATGGCACAGTGCGGCGCAAGGCGCAGGCGCTAGTGCTGGCCGTTTGATGTGACCGTTACGAGGGGGGGTGGCGGTTGCCAGGCGGCGTCGCCAAACGCCGCCCGCTCATTGGCTACCAGCGGCATGAGGCAGATCGCGGATCAGGTCACGGACGATGGGGTAAATCTCGGTGCGCCAGTGTGGTCCGGAAAACAGATCGTAGTGGTCACACTGGCGCGCCGTCACGTGCCGCTTGTGGCGCGCGGCAACGCCTTGGCACAGATCGTGCCCGGCTTGGGTCTGGCCGCGGCCGGCGATGTCGTCCAGTTCGCCTTCGATGGTGAGCAGCGCGGTGGTGCGGATGTCCTGCGGGCGCACTGGCTGGCCCCGCACGCGCCAGTTGCCGCGGGCCAGCCGAAATTCCTGAAACACGATCTGGATAGTGTCCAGATAAAACTCGGCCGCGATGTCGAGCACCGCGTTGTACTCATCGCACACACGCCGGTGCCCGTCGGCACGAGCCACGTCACCCCGAACGAGATCGAGGTAGTAGTCCCAGTACGAACGCACCAGACGGTCTGGGTGCGCCGCCACCAAACCGGCAAGCTGCAGGAAACTCGGATACACCTTGCGACCGGCACCGGGGTAGGGATCTGGCACGGCATGGATCAGATTCCGTTGAAACCATGCGAGCGGCCGGCGCGCCGCCAGGTTGTTGACCGCGGTGGGGCTGCGGCGGGCATCGACCGGGCCGCCCATCAGGATCAGGCTCTGGGGCGTCGGCTCACCCGCGCTGGCCATCAGGGAAATGGCCGCCAGCGCGGGCACGGTGGCTTGACAAATCGCAAGCACGTGCAAGCGGTCGGTACCGATCTGGCGGATAAACGCTTGCACCTGCGCCACCTCATCATCCAGGTGGAATGGCCCGTCCGCCAACGGCACGTGCCGGGCATCGATCCAATCTGTCACGTACACCTCGTGATCCGGCAGCAACGTTGCCACGGTCTCCCGCAGCATGACGGCGTGGTGACCGGCGAGCGGGGCACAGAGCAGCACCGCTGGCCTCTCCTTACGCCCGGCGACGCCGCCAACCGAGGCCGCCTCGGACGCAAAGCGCAGGAGGCGGCAGAACGGCCTTTCCAGCAGAACCTGCTCGACCACCGGGATGGTGCGGCCCTCCTGTTCGACCGCCTTGATGTCGAACTCGGGCTTCTCGTAGGCTTTGCCGAACCGGTAGAGTAATTCGTAGCCTGCGGCGAGGCATGGCGCGCCCGGAAGGTGGGCCAATGGGCTGTCAGGGTCGCCGAAGGCGTGCGTGGCCCCTGCGGCCCACACCGTCAACGGCGCTAGCAGCGCGCGCTGATATTCGATGAACTGGTACAGCATTTGACCTCCAGGGAGCAGGTCAGACAATCCGGCCACCGCCGACAGACGCGGCCAACATGATAAAGCCAGTACTTGATGCGGGCGACGAGGGTTCGGCACAGGTTGCTCGCCGCACACCGCC
>JBOICE010000328.1:0-8358 GCA_050739815.1 Pseudomonas sp.
GCCGAGTTCACCCCTGAGTTGCGCGAACAGGAAGAGCGTATCCGCGCGCAGATCGCCGACAAGCAGTGAAACCTACTCACACCAACGGAGCCCATCATGAAAATCGATCCCTACCTGACTTTCGACGGCCAATGCGAGGCCGCCTTCAAGTTCTACGCGCAATGCCTGGGCGGCATCCTCGAAACGCTGCTCACCTACGGCGAAACCCCGGCCAGCGATGATGTGCCGGCGGACCATCGGAGCAAGATCGCCCATGCTCGCCTCGCGGTGGGCGATCAGGTGCTGATGGGCTCGGACAGCCATCCGGGCTGCCCCTACGCAAGCATCCGCGGCAGCTCGGTGTCGCTGAACATCGACCGGACGACCGAGGCGGAGCGCGTGTTCAACGCCCTGGCGGATCAGGGCACGGTGCAGATGCCGTTGCAGCAGACTTTCTGGGCCGCGCGCTTCGGCATGCTGGTGGACCGCTTCGGCGTGCCCTGGATGATCAACTGCGAAAAGGACCAGTGATGACTGGCCCGCTTGGCGGCTTCGAGTAGTCGAGTGCGGCGCCTGCGGCCCCGACACCGCGTTGCGCCTCCCAAGGGCTACGCGAGGCGGCGGCGCCAGGCACGCTGCCGGCGGCCGCTGCGCTGGCTGAAACCAGGGCTCAGGTCGCCGACAGGGCCCGCTCCGACTCATCCAGATGCTCCAGCAGCACCGCCATAGTCGCATCCCGCAGCTTGATCGCCTCCAGCCAGCCCGGCCCTTCCGCCAACAACGGTGCGCAGATGCCGACGTGGATCGCGCCGCGGTGCGGGAACCACTGTCCGTCACGCAGCACCATGCGCGTGCCGCGGATGGCGACCGGCAGCAGCGCTGCGCCGGCGCGCGCGGCGAGCACGAAGGCGCCCATGTGGAAGGCGCGCAGGCCCGGCTCGCGAGTGAGGGTGCCCTCGGGGAAGAACAACAGCGATTGCCCTGCCGCTATGACACCGGCCAGGGCCTCGGCATCTTCGGTGCTGCGCTGCGGGTCGAAGCGCTCGACGAAGCGGGCGCCGAGCTTGCGCAGGAAGCGGCCGGCGAGCCACTGGTCGGCCAGTTCGCGCTTGGCGACGAAGGCGAACTCGGTCGGCAGGGCCGCGCAGAGGATGACGCCGTCGAGGTAACTGGCATGGTTCGCGGCCAGCACGCTTACCCCGGACTCCGGCAGATGCTCCAGACCGGTGACGCTGAATGGCACACCCGCCAGACGCACGAATAGCCGCGCGGCCGCACGGGTCAAGGCGCGGCACCAGCGCTGGCGTGGCAGGATCGCAACGCCCAGCCAGGTCAGCGGCGCGACCAGCCAGAACAGCAGCCAGATGTAGGCGGCATACAGCGCCGTTCGGGCAGTCTGCCAGCCGCGGCCGAACTGCCCGCGGGCGGCCTGCAGCGCCAGGCGCAGCAGCTGGCGCCACACGGCGAGGCGCGGCCGCCCCAGCTCGCCGCACTCGTACAGCTCGCGGCTGGCGGCACGGCGGATCTTGCCGCTGGAGGTCTTGAGCACGCTGTGCGGTGGCGCCAGGACGATAGCGTCGGGCGGCACGCCGGTGAGGTCGACCACGATGCGGTTGACCTCCTGTTGCAGGCGCTGCCGCGTGGCAGTCTCCGTCTCGCGGCTCTCCGCCACCACCACCAGGCGCTCGGTGCCGGTGGCCGGGTCGGGACTGCCGAACACCGCGACGCAGCCCTTGCGCAGGCCGGGCAGGCTGCCGACCGCCGCTTCGACATCGTACGGGTAGATGTTGCGTCCGGCGCGGATGATCAGGTCCTTGGCGCGGCCGGTCAGATAGACCTCGCCGCCGGCCATGTAGGCGAAGTCGAGCGAGTCCATCCAGCCGTCGCGCAGCACCCGGCGGGTTTCTTCCGGGTTACGGAAGTAGCCAGCGGTGGTGGACGGCCCGCAGAACTGCAGGTGGCCTTCGCAGCGTTCGGGGAGTTCGACGCCGTTGCCATCGACGATGCGCAGCTGATGGCCCGGCAGCGGCCGGCCGCTCGAGACGAAGCGCAGAGTGGCGCCGGCGTCCGCGGCGGCGGGCAACGCCTTGCCACGGGCCTGGAACGCCTCGCGCTGCACCCGCTCGACCAGCGCCTCGCGGCCCAGGGGCGGGAAGGCCACCCCCAGGGTCGCCTCGGCCAGCCCATAGACCGGCGCCTGCGCTGTAGGCGCCAAGCCATAGCGCGCGAAGCGTTCGGCGAAGCGCTGCAAGGTCTCCGGGCTGACCGGCTCGGCACCGTTGAAGGCCAGGCGCCAGCTGCTCAGGTCCAGGCCCTCGAGGTCGGCGTCGGCCAGTTTGCTCAGGCACAGCTCGTAGGCGAAATTGGGCGCCGCCGACAAGGTGCCACGGAAGCGGTCGATGGCCCACAGCCAGCGCGCCGGCCGCGCCAGGAAGGCCAGCGGCGACATCAGCACCAAGCTATAGCCGTAGTACAGGCTGCCCAGCCAGGCACCGATCAAGCCCATGTCGTGGTACATGGGCAGCCAGCTGACGAAGACGTCCTGCGGCCCCACGTTCAGCGCCGCGCCCATGGCGCGCAGATTGGCCAGCAGATTGGCGTGGCTGACCATCACCCCCTTGGGCTGACCGGTGCTGCCCGAGGTGTATTGCAGGAAGGCGAGGTCTTGCGCCTGCCGGGGCGGCGTTACGCACTCGCCTCCCGTGCTGCCTAGCTCGGCCACGCTGGTGATGTGCGTCAGGCTCGGGACCTGCGGCCGCAGCAGCCGGGCGAGCAGCTTCGCTTCCGTTACGGTGATCAGCACCCTGGCCTCGGCATTGCTCAGAATGCCGGCCTGGCGACGCAGGTGATCCTCGATCTGCGACAGGCGCAAGGGTGGATAGATGGGTACCGGCACACCACCGGCCAGCAGAATGCCGAAAAACCCGAAGAGAAAGTCGCGGCCGGTGGGCAGCATCAGGGCCACGGTCTGGCCGGCGCGCAAACCACTGCGTTGCAACCCGGCGGCGACGGCCTGGGCGCCCTGGTGCAGAGCGCCATAGCTGATGTCTTCCGGCTGGTCGCTTTCGCCCAGCAGGCGCACGTGGGTATGCCTGGGCTGGTAGCGCAGGTGCCACTCCAGCACGTCCATCAGGGTTCGCGCGGTATCCGGCGTCTGCCCCGCTGTGGTCGGCGCGTCGCCAGAGTCGGCGGCGGGCAACGGCTGGACCGCCGCTGCGCCCGTACGGCCATGCAGCACACGCAACACGCGCAACACATCGGCGGGAGTGTCCGCGCTGGCGAACAGGTTTTCCGGTAAGCGCACCCCGAATTCGTGCTCGATGCGCGACCAGAGTTCGACCCGGGCCAAACTGTCGACGCCCAGGTCACGGTCCAACACGCTGTGCAAGCTGACTCGCAAACCTGCTGCCGCCTGCGGGCGCAACTCGGCCACGGTGCGCTGGACGATCCCGAGCAGTTTTTCCGCGTCCCCATCGAAGCAGGGAGCGGCGTTGGTTTCTGGAGGCGGACGAGACATCGGCGGCCCCTCATGAGAGGACTCAGGGTGTAGGTCCTCGCCAACAGCCATTATGCGCCTATGGCGACGGCCGGGAATCCCCCGATGAGCCAGAGCACTCGCAGGATGAGCAGGCCAGGGCTAGGCTCTTGATGACTCCGCGCCTTCAGAGAGAACGCCATGTCAGTCAGCCTTGCCCCCGGCGTGACACGCCGGGAAATCTGGGCCTGGGCGATGTTCGATTTCGCCAATTCCGGCTACACGACCGTGGTAATCACCGCCGTGTTCAACGCCTACTTCGTCGCCGTGGTAGCCGAGGGCCAACCCTGGGGTACGCTGGCCTGGACCAGCACCATCGCCCTGTCCTACGCCCTGATCATTCTGACCGCGCCACTGGTCGGTGCCTACGCCGACGCCCTGGCATGCAAGAAGCGTCTGCTGCTGCTCAGCACCCTCGGTTGCGTCGCCTTTACCGCCGGGCTCGCGCTAGCCGCGCCGGGGGCGCTCGGCATCGCGGTCCTGTTCATCGTGCTGTCCAACTTCTGCTTCGGCAGCGGCGAGAATCTGATCGCCGCCTTCCTGCCCGAGCTCGCCCACGAGGATGCCTTGGGGCGGGTGTCCGGCTGGGGCTGGGGGTTTGGCTATCTCGGCGGCCTGGTCAGCCTGGGAGCCTGCCTGGCCTTCGTCAGTTGGGCGCAGGCGCAGGGCCAGACTGCCGCGCAGTTCGTGCCGGTGTGCATGCTGATCACCGCAGGCCTGTTCGCCATCGCCAGCGTGCCGACCTTCCTGTTTCTGCGCGAACGCAGCCTGCCGCAACTGCAGCTTGGCGCCGCGCCTGTATCGCGAGCCGTGTGGGCGCGCTTGGCGCAAACGCTGCGGGACGCCGGCCGCTATAGCGATCTGCTGCGCTTCCTCGCCTGCACCCTCTGCTACCAGGCCGGTATCTCGGCGGTGATCACCCTGGCCGCCATCTACGCCGATCAGGTCATGGGCTTTAGCACCCAGGACACGCTGCTACTGATCTTCGTGGTGAACATCACGGCCTCCATCGGCGCCGTGTTGTTCGGCTGGCTGCAGGATCGCCTCGGCCATCGCACCACGCTGGCGCTGACCCTGCTGGGCTGGCTCGGCATGGTCGGCCTGGTGTGGCTGGCGAGGGGGCCGGGGCTGTTCTGGCTCGCCGCCAACCTGGCCGGCCTGTGCATGGGCGCCAGCCAATCGGCGGGGCGCGCGATCGTCGGCCTGCTGGCGCCGCCGACGCGCCTGGCGGAGTTCTTCGGCCTGTGGGGGCAGGCGGTCAAGTTGTCGGCGATCCTCGGCCCCATGACCTACGGCCTGACCAGTTGGCTGTCGGGCGGCGACCATCGCCTGGCGATGCTGATCACCGGTGGCTATTTCGTAGTCGGCCTGCTGATCCTGGCCGGCGTCGACCTCGAGCGTGGGCGGCAGGCGGCACTGACCAGCCAAGTATAGCCGCCTTGCCCGGTCTGAGCCGACCAAGCGAGCGAGTCAACCCTGCGCTGACAGTGACCTGCCAGCCGCAGTGGGTGTTTTGGAAAGTGAGACGGGCTAGCCGAATGGCCGGGAGCAGTCAGTGGACAAAACCAATGGAGGAGCTTGAAAAGTGATAGAGCAAAGACTTGAAGGCGGCTGCCAGTGCGGTGAAGTGCGTTATGAAATCACCGGCCAGCCAATTTTCGCCGCGATCTGCCACTGCTCAATGTGCCGTCGCGCAAACGCGGCGCCGGCCGTCGCCTGGGCCATGTTCCATGAAAGCCAAGTGCGCTTCAGCAAAGGTAGGGTAAAAACGTACGCCTCATCATCAGAAGCAAAGCGTGGCTTCTGCGAGCATTGTGGAACTCAAATCAGCTTCACGGCTACCTTTCTACCAGAGTTGATCGACGTCACTATCGGTAGCCTTGATAGCCCGGAGTCCGTTAAGCCAACGTTGCATTACTGGTACAACGAGCATCTGTCCTGGGTTGAGTACTCAGACGACTTGCCTCGTCATCCAGAGCTTCCACCGTTCGCATGAGCGCCGTGGCTAACGACTCACTCAAGGGCGACGCCCCGTCAGCGCTGCGCTCCTTAACTCCAACGTTCACGCTCGGAGTCAAATGAACCCCATCACACTAAACACCCTGAAAGCCTTCCCGCAGCAGCTGGAGGCTCACTACGCTGCCATTCCCGTCGAGTTCAAGCACTGGGCTCCGCCGTCCTGGGATGGCGTGCCAAGCGAGCCGTTCACTGCCATTGAGCAGATCTGCCACGTACGTGACATTGAGGTCGACGGGTATCATGTGCGTTTCCAGCGAATTCTGAACGAGTCCAACCCGACGCTGGCTTCCATTGATAGCGAAGCTCTTGCCAAAGCACGCTCCTACGCTATGGCAGATGCAAGCGCGATCTTTGCCACCTTTCGAGGGGCGCGTGCGAAGACCGTCGCACTCATCACTGGCCTGAGCCCTGATCAGTTCAACCGCACTGCGGTGTTTGAGGGCTATGGTCCGCTGACACTGCGCAGCCTAGTGCACTACCTTTGCAGCCATGACCAGCAGCACCTGGCGGGACTCCAGTGGTTGCTCGGAAAAATAGGGGCCTCGCGTCTGCTGGTGCGTGGCTAACCTGCCAGCGAGCGAACCCACAGACAGCTACGCTGCTTGCGGTTCGCTCATGCCAAACCTTAGGTCTACATGCCAACAGTCATGGATACGACACAGCTGAAGGATTTTTGCGGCCGCTTCCCGGGCGCCACCGCCCATCTGCATGGGCATCCGAGCAACGTACTGGTCTACTCGGTCGGCGGCAAAAACTTTGCCTATTTCAAAACAAGCGACCCCGAAAAATGGCGCTTTAGCCTCCGGGTAAGTCCCGACCGCTTCGTCGAGCTGACGGATGTGCTTGGAATCAAGCCGGCTAGGTACATGGCTCGGTACCATTGGGTGACAATCGTTGATGTCCGGAACGTGCCCGCCGCCTATTTAACCGAGTTGGTTGAGTGGTCGTACAAGAAGGCTTGGGGGGCGCTTAGCAAAGCGCGCAGGGGCAAGCTGACGGGATAGCCGTGAGCATGGCCTGCATGTGTCGGCCTGGAAATTCATTCCCGCCAAACCCACTCGTCCGGACGCCGAGTCGGTGGGTGCTCAGCATCCACTTATGGATCACCTATCGCCTTGGGCTGGGTGTGCAGCGCCTAAGCAGCGGGGGCTTAGCCATTATTCGGGCTTCGTCCAAGGGGGCGCTGCATTATCGCCAATCCAGCTAAACCCTCTATGTATCGCGCGTTACACTAGGGTTAAGGTTTGTCGCAGGGAGGATTCCATCCGATGATGATCAGTGGCACGACCAACCTCCTAACCCGCACCCGCGTCATCCTGCGCGCTGGCGAAGCCGCTAAAGCAGCGGATGCACGTGTAGACTCAGAGCAGGTCAATCAGGCCGTGGTTGCCGGCCAACAGCGTGTAGAGACACAACAAAGTGCAGAGGCGGCGAATGTCGCTGCCGAGTGTGAAGCCGTAGATGGCGTAGAGGCCGACGCACAGAGCAAAACCAGTTGAACACCTACCTGGCCTAAGCCGGGACAGCCATAGCGCTGACCAAGACCCGTTCGAACTGGACCGCTGGGCGAAACCTACGCCGCACCCTGGAAATCAACCAGGCGGCCAGCAAGATTGATCAGGCGCCCGTTACACTGCGCCAAAAGGCTAAGGCCGTGACGGCTGATGGCGACAACCAGCAGCCAACACGGCTCGAACCGCGGATGCAGTAGGCTTGATACCTTGCCACTAAGGCGCCCTATACCCATGCGTCACCCACAAAAAAGCCGCCATGAGGCGGCTTTTTCATGCGCGGCGTGCAGGCTTTTACAGCTGCGGACCAGCGCTCTTGATGGCGTCAGACACGTCGAACTTCTTGAAGTTTTCGATGAACTGCTGCGCCAAACCTTTCGCGGCTTCGTCGTAGGCGTTCTGGTCACCCCAGGTGTTGCGCGGGTTGAGCAGGCTGGTTTCAACGCCCGGTACCGACTTCGGCACGTTCAAGTTGATGATTGGCAGGTGCTCGGTCTCGGTACCGATCAGCGCGCCGCTTTGAATCGCTGCGATCACGCCACGGGTGGTCGGGATGTTGAAGCGCTTGCCGACGCCATAACCGCCGCCAGTCCAGCCGGTGTTGACCAGGTAGACCTTGGAACCGAAGCCGCGAATGCGCTTGATCAGCAGCTCTGCGTATTCGCCAGCCGGACGCGGGAAGAACGGTGCGCCGAAGCAGGTGGAGAAGGTCGACTTGATGCCGCCGCCAGAGCCCATTTCGGTGGAACCAACCAGTGCGGTGTAGCCGGACAGGAAGTGGTAAGCCGCTTGTTCTTCGTTGAGGATCGACACCGGCGGCAGTACGCCCGTCAGGTCGCAAGTCAGGAAGATCACCGCATTCGGCTCACCGCCGAGGTTTTTCTCGGAGCGTTTGTCGACCAGTTCGATCGGGTAAGCGGCGCGGCTGTTCTGGGTCAGGCTGTCGTCGGCGTAGTCAGGCAGACGGGTAAGCGGGTCGAGCACGACGTTTTCCAGTACTGCGCCGAACTGGATGGCTTTCCAGATTACCGGCTCGTTCTTCTGGGACAGGTCGATACATTTGGCGTAGCAGCCGCCTTCGATGTTGAACACGCTGCCAACCCCCCAACCGTGCTCGTCGTCGCCGATCAGGTAGCGGCTTTCGTCAGCCGACAGGGTGGTTTTACCGGTGCCAGACAGGCCGAAGAACAGGGTTACGTCGCCTTCTTCGCCGATGTTGGCGGCGCAGTGCATCGGCAGTACGTCAACGGCCGGCAGCAGGAAGTTCTGCACCGAGAACATGGCTTTCTTCATTTCACCGGCGTAGCGCATGCC
>JBOICE010000329.1:0-3663 GCA_050739815.1 Pseudomonas sp.
GAATAGAGCAGCTCGTTGAAGGCGTCATAGACTTCGTTGACGGTGACGCCGCCACCGAGCTGGCGGCCGTAGGTGGCGCTGATGAGGTTGCCTTCATTGTCGCGCAGGGTGCTGAAGGTGGTGCCGCCTGCGACTTCGAGGGAGCGCCAGGTTTGGCCGCCGGGAAGATCGGTGAGCTGGACTTGGGGGACGGGCGCGCCGGTGGCGGCTTGGGTGGCGGGGTCCAGGCCGGTGATGAGGGCTTGGCCTGCGGCACCCAGCGTGCCGTTGACGATATTGTCGAAGGTGAAGCCGTAGGCTTCGAGGTCTTGGGGGTCGAGCCCGTAGGGGGTGTCGGGGAGGTCGAGGCCGTTGATGGTGCCAATGGTGTCGAAGGTCAGCGTACCAAGGTCCACGTCTGTATCGTCGGTTGTTGGCACGCTCACTCGGCCTTTGAGCAATACCGTCGAGCCAGCCACTTCGGATAAGACATAGCGCGTGGCGTCGCCCCAAGAGGTGTCTTGGAGGACCAGGCTGTCGTTGAAGATATCAATGCGGCCGTAGCGTTCGCCCTTGCCTATTTCAATGACACCATCCGACACAATGAAGTATTCATCGCCCTTTTGCGCGAAGATAGCGTTGTCTGTTTGCTCGACACTGAATCCGCGAGCGCGCAAATCGTCGATCATTTCGCTGGCATTGCCTTGTGGCAAAAATCCGAGCGCGGTATCGGGCAGACCAATGGTGTCTATGCTGCCCAGACCGAAATGGCTGCCGGAAAAATCCGACTGAACTTGCTGCTCAGCTTGCGTCTTGGCTGGTGTGGTTGTGGACGGCGTAACCACATTGGAAGGGTCTATCGGTGGAAAGGATGCTTGCCCGCTTTCGGGCAAGGGGGAGCCATCGGCGGCATAGTGTTTGCCGTTGTAGATGAAATCCCCAATGATCTGGCCCGCACCACCATCGGTTGGAACATTGGTGGTGATCTGGGTTTGTTTGCTGCCGTCTTTATTCCACGCGACAGAGGTCTCTTGGGTGCGGTCGGCATTCATGGAGGTTTGCTCCACCTCACCTGTCAGATGCCAGATGGTTTTTATTTCAGGGCGACCCTGGGCATCGTACGTCACTGAGACCAAGTCGCCTTTCTTGATGGAGCCATCGTCCGAATCTGTCTTGGCTTCCCAGTCGTAGGTAGTGGACTGGTCCTGGTGGTGCGTGACGCTGGAGGAACTGCGCACGTCTATGGGCATGTCTGGCGAGTGGCTAACGAAGGGTACCGGGACAGTTATGCCCGGTAGGATGCCATCTGCCCCATCACCGCTGGGCGGGTTGGTGCCACGAAAATTGTCAAGCCTGGCAGCGGTCTCGGCACGCAACTTACCGCCGGAGTTGTAGGCTGCCTCAAGTTCATTTGCCGCACCTGATGCTCCCCAGCGCCAGGCAATGGCCATCAGACCTTCCTCAGTAATCAGTCTGCCGCCGATGACTTTGCCGATGTAGTTCCAAGTGCCCTTGCCAGTTAGTTGATCTTCAAGCACTTCAGCATAGAGGCGCGCAGCCTGGTCTTGTAAAGCGGGGGTCTTGAGGAACTGATCGAGGCTGCGCCCTTCTTTCCAATTGCCTTGCGCATCCATCCAGTCGATGGCTTGCAAAGCGTTGCGCTGCATCTGGTACGCGCCAAATGCTGTACCACTCTTGTTCACCAAGTTGTATCGCTCATCGCCGCCAGCCTCCCACATTTGCATTTGGGTGAGCCAGCTATTTTGGTAGGCGGTACTGGCGAGTCCTGAGGCGCTCAGGATGGGGGCCGGTTCGAGTGCCGGGAATTTGTTTGTGTCTGAGCCCTTCCAGATGTCTTGGTCCTGGTCGTATGCCTTGGTCACACGGGTAAACCCAAAGAACGGCTTGGAGCCGCCACCCCAATAGGTTTTGCCCTCTGCGCCCACTGAAAACTCCGCATCTGCAACGCCCTTGCCATCCGAATTGGCACCGGTGGAACTGCGAAATATCCCTTTGCCTGTGGATGCATCGAAGCTGACGACGATGCCTGCATGACCACTGAACCACACCAGATCGCCGGACTTGACGTCAGCGGTATCGATTGACTTTTGCCATTGCTGGCCCGCCGAGGAAAGCTGGCCTTTGCTTGCCATGATGGCACCGGTAGAAAAGCCGTCACTTACACCATAGCCACTCTTGTTAAGCACAAAAGTTAAAAAGCCACTGCAATCGAAGCCGTAGCGGCCATCCGCTGTCAGCTGACCACGGTTACTGCCCGCCACGTCAACCCGGGCCGAATTTGCGGCGCTGAAACGGTAGCTGTTGTACAAGATGTCACTCATGGTTGAATTTCCTCAAAGGATTTAATGTTTTCCAGTTTCTTTAATGAATCGCCAAGGTGTTGTGCGGCCCATGTTTTGTTTTTCAGTTGCCATTTCATGCGCACCAAATCTGCATCCAACTCCTCGCCTTTGACACTGGGGTCTCGGTCAGACTTGCCTTCGGACAGCAATTGAATAGTCCTTGCGTTGGATATTTGCAAAATCTTCCAAGCATTAAGAGCCGGATAGTGCACAGGAAACTGCGGTCCCAGCTGGTAAGGCAAATCCCTTACCACGCTGACTCTGGTTAGAAACCTCACATAACGCTTGTCGAGATTTATAGATACCCATCGATTGATCTGATCGTTGATGACGCTTTCCCCCCAGCGAGGAAACTCGTCATAGTGAACGCGACTGCGAAAGCCCTCGACTTTTTCGAAGCGCTTGCGCTCGAATGACCAGCGTTCGTACTCAAATGCGCACATGGATGGCAGCGACCCATCCATCGCCGCGCCGGGACCGCCACTCTGGCTGGCCTGAACCAACAACAGCTCCGCCCAAACCGGCACAATCACTACGCGCTGTTGCTTGTCCTCGAAATAGGGCTCCTTAGGCTCGATGGCCCGCACGATCATCTGGCTAGCACAGTCCAAATAAGCCTGATCCTTCCACATGGGGAACTTGATCTCTCGACCATAGAAGCCGCGTTTGGGTCGGGCATCTTCGTCCAGAATGCTTTGAATGTGTTGTTTGGCCGCCTGAAGTTTGGATTCCGAGTTGGTCCGGTAATCAGTCTGTGCACTGACCGCGCATGCCAGAAAAAAAATCATCGCCCCTAAAAAATATCGTTTCATTAATACCCTCCTTGTTTAGATTGATGGGTGAAAACCCATCGCCGAAATGAAATTTTCTTCAGCCCCATGCACTGCAAAGGGCTGAGAATTAGCGCGCTCATTTCACCAGGGCGCATGGGGTATTCAGGAGCTTTGTTCTGGCTTGAGGTTGTCGACGATTCATGCTGCCATCCTCCAAATTTCATCATTCGCCACTTGCGAACAGAATGTGCTATTCCCCCTCGTTAGACATGCGCTACCGGCTATTAATTTAGGAGCCATTCCGTGTATGCGAGTCATGGGCACTACCAGTAAGCTATTGCCCTTGGTCTGCGGGATGAAGCCCGCCGTATTGCAGTCCAGCGCCAGGGCGTCAATGCGTCCGTCGCCATTGGCATCAAAGGCCGCCAGGCTGCGCAGGCCCTTGGCCGGGTCGGCCACCAGCGGGTTGGAGAGCAGCTCGGTGGCGTTGTCCACCGAGCCATTGAAGTTGCGGTCCAGCACCAGAAAGCCGTCGTTGCCGGCCACCC
>JBOICE010000330.1:0-5095 GCA_050739815.1 Pseudomonas sp.
TCGATCGCACCACGCTGTACCGGCTCATGGAGCGCCACCGGCTCCACCGCGATACGGTAATTACGACGCAGCGGGATGAGTAGCAACGCGGATTCAAAAGTATCGCCGGAGCCCCTGACGTCAGGCAGGTACGAGAGTCGACCCGACCTCTTTGACGATCTGGCTTCACCGGCATTGCGTGCCGCGGCCCGCCAGGCCGCGTCCGCGGGCAAAGCGGGTGACGCCGACCTCACGCTCGAGCTGCGCGCCGTGGCGCGCTGCCTCGAATCAGACGATCCCGAAGTTCTGCTTACTCTCCAACATTTCGATCCGGCATCCTGCCTGGAGTCGCTGGACCGGCTGCGTGGCGAGCTGAGCCGGTTCTGGTCCGGCGGCGAGCAGTCCCACGCCGTGTCGGCGGATATCGCCACCCAGATCGAGGCCCTTGATCGCGTTCAGAAAGCCCTGCTCGAGGCTCGCTCCGGACCCGCCGAGCCGCCTCCTTCGCGAGGGATGAACCTGGCTGTCGAGATCGCTCACGACCTGCGATCGCCTCTCACTTCTATTCTGTTCCTTTCAGAAACGTTGCGCCGGGGTCAAAGCGGTGAGGTGACCGACCTGCAGCACCGGCAGCTCGGGCTGATCTACGCCGCGGCGCTCAGCATGGTCTCACTGGCCAGCAACCTCATCGAGCTGGCCCAGGGCGAAGAGCGCCTGCTGGAACAGTTTCCCGCGCCCTTTTCGGTCACCGAAAGTCTGGAATCGATCTGCGATATCGTTCGGCCAATTGCAGAAGAAAAGAAGCTGGCTCTGCGCGTTCTGCCTCCATCAGTCGATCATCGGATCGGTTTTTCTGCAGCCCTGAGCCGGGTACTCCTCAATCTGCTGACCAATGCGCTGCAAAACACCGAAGACGGCTTCGTGGAGATTGCCGTACGACCCAAAAGCGTCTCACAGCTCGAGTTTTCGGTCAGGGACACCGGCAGCGGATTGAGCGAGGACGCCCGCCAGTCTCTGTTTACTCCATTCCGGAAGGTCAGAAAAGGGAGCCGCTTTGGCTTCTCCGGATCGGGCCTTGGCCTGGCGATCTGCCGCAGGCTGCTCAAGGCAATGAATTCGGAGCTGCACTACGAAACGGCCGCCGGCTGGGGCACACGCTTCTATTTTGAACTCGAATTGCCGCCGGCGGGCATATAGACCGAGGCCATTCGAAACTGTAGCAATAGCCAGCAAGCTGCTTTCGGTTTTTTCAGTCTTGTGGTGCGGACTCCACACGAGTCGGTGACCCGCCACGGGACAGGCGTTGCGCAGCCTCAGGCCATTTCCCGCCATCTTTAACAATCATAACAACTTAGTTCGATGCGGCGCCGTCCAGTCCCGCGCGCATATGCATTGCTTTGAGCGGCACGGCCGGGGCTTTAGTCACGTTCGCTGAATGCCCGTTCGAAAATCCCCTATGCGGAGCCGCAAGTGAGTTCAGCTCTCGACCAGTCCGTGCGTGCCCATGCTGCCAGCGCCACACAAGCCTTTTTGCCAAGCAGGCAGAATCACCGGCCGGTTGCAGTCACAGCCTCAGGCGGGGCCGGGCGCGCAGCCAGCAGGTTCTTGAATGTGATCATTGCGTTGATTGGCATCATTGTGATGTCGCCGGTCATGGCGGTGGTGGCGTTGCTCGTGAAGCTGACCTCGCGCGGCCCGATCATCTACACGCAAACCCGCGTTGGCATTGACCGCAGAACGCCGGCAAAGAACGTGGGCGATCTGCGGCGCAAGGTTGACTACGGCGGCCGCCTATTCCGAATTTACAAGTTCCGCACGATGGTATCGAATCCGCATACCCATCTGCAGATCTGGGCCGGCCAGAACGATGCTCGGATCACACGGGTGGGCCGCGTTCTCAGAAAATATCGACTGGACGAGTTGCCGCAGCTGTTCAATGTGCTGAAGGGCGACATGAACGTGGTGGGACCCCGTCCAGAGCAGCCCAATATCTTTGTGGACCTGCGCAATCAGATTCAGGGCTACAGCCGGCGCCAGCAGGTGCTGCCGGGGATTACCGGGTGGGCTCAGGTCAACCAGCAATACGACAGCTGCATTGATGACGTGCGCAACAAGCTGCGCTACGATCTCGAGTATATCGAGCGCCAGGCACCGCTCACTGACCTGGGAATCCTGATGCGCACGATCCCGGTGGTCTTGCTCAAGCGCGGCGGCTGGTGAAGGTCAAAGTTTTCGCTCGGGAACGGGCATCGTTCCCAAATCTTTCAGGAAACCTGGCGCTACCGGTAATCACGACGGCAGCCGCGTTCTTCACTCTGAACGCGCTGCCGTTGTTGTCGCTGGCGCAGGACTGGTGGCGCGATCCGGAGGCAGCCCACGGTCTGCTGCTGGCTCCGCTGGCGCTGGTGCTGGCGTATCGTGCCGGGATCAACACGCGCGCACGGCCGCAGTGGATGCTCGGGCTTTTCGTGGTTGCCGCCGGCGTCTGTCTGCGCTACCTGGCCGATCTGGCGGCTGAGTTCTACACGCTCAGGATGTCGGTGCTGATCATGCTGGCCGGCATCGTCATCTTCCATTACGGCATTCGTCAGGTTCTGCACTGGTGGCTGCCGGCCGCTCTGTTGGTGCTGAGCATTCCCTTACCTCAGGTGGCCATCGGAGCGCTCGCGTTTCCGCTCCAGCTGAAGGCGTCCGCGCTGGGCGCGAGTCTGCTCGTCTGGCGTGATGTGCCCGTGACGCTGGCGGGGAACATCATTCACCTGCCTGGTCAGTCGTTGTTTGTCACTGAAGCCTGCAGCGGTTTGCGCTCGCTTTCAGCTCTGATCTCGCTCGGTCTGCTCATGGGTGCTTTCTGGTTGAATCACGCTTCGTCGAGGATCCTGATCCTCGCGCTGGCGGTGCCCATCGCAGTCGTGCTGAACGGCATTCGGGTATTTCTCACCGGTTATCTGGTTCACTACGTGAGTCCTTCAATGGGATCTGCGTTGATCCACTGGACCGAAGGCTGGGTGATGTTCGCCGTTGCTTTTGCTGCTGTAGGCGGGCTCACCGCTCTGGTAGTTAAGCTGGAAACCCTGCGAAAGGCTCATCGGTCATGAAGTGGCTGCGCTGGGGCCCGACCATGGTGCTAGCAATCGGTTGCGTGCTTTCGCTGGGGTTGCGCCCACAACTGGAAATGCCGCTCCGCCGTCAGCTGGGTCTCGCCGTACCCAATGAAATTGGAGAGCACACGGGCAGCGACCACAAGATAACTGACGGAGAACGAGCCGTTTCCGGCGTGACCGACTACCTGCTTCGCTCATACCAGAACTCCGCCGACAGTGCGGCCTACTCGATCTATGTTGGTTATTACGACCGCCAGACGCGCGGTAGAACAATTCACTCACCCAGGAATTGTCTGCCAGGCGGAGGCTGGGAAGCTCTGGCTTCGACCTCGGCGCAAATCGCAACTGCCGCGGGTGTGGTAAGCGTGAACCGTTATCTGCTTCAGCGAGACAATGAGCGGGCCCTCGTTCTTTACTGGTACCAGGGACGCGGACGGGTCGAGCCAAACGAATACCGCGTAAAGGTCGATTTGCTGCGAGACGCCGCGTTGCAGCGGCGCAGCGAAGAGGCTTTGGTCCGCATCGTCGTGCCTGTACACCAGTCCGCTGATGACGCCTTTGCCCTGGCAGCCAACGTGGCCAGTACTGTGATCCCGGCGCTGTACACGGCATTGCCTGAATAAGGCGCATCCCGGACCGCTCGAGCGCCGACTGCAGTTTCATCTTTCGCGAGTTATTCACCTATCAATCGCCTGTTGCGAGCACGCAGCAAATCCCTGCATCAGTGCGGCTTGAGCGTCTCTTGACGCAGGAGCATAAACCATTGCAATATAACAACTTACAAAGATTGTCCGAGGACCACAAGAGTTGTACGCGGCTTGCCAGACAGGAAGGCAGGTCCGGACGGGCCTGAACATCCAGGTCTTACAAAGAATCGCCGATTACGGGGTCGAATGAGTCCAGCCAAGTATCCACAGGAACGGAGATTTGCTCTGGCAATCCTGGATGCTCCCGCGGTGCACAATGTCGCGGAGATCAGGCCGTTGTACGGTCTCCTGTCTGAACTGGGGATTTCGGCCACCAAGGCAGTCTGGCCGATGGCGAGTCAGAATCCCAACAATATTCTGGACGCTCGCTGCACGCTGGAAGACCCCGAGTATCGTGATTTCATCCTGGAACTGATTGCGCGTGGTTTCGAGATTGGCTGGGCGGGTGCCTCGCGCGATTCGAGTACGCGGCAACAGACGATTGAAGGGCTGGAGTACTTCCGGGAAGTAGTGGGCTATTACCCACGCGTTCAGGTCAATGGTACACTGAACCGGGAGAGTCCTTATTGGGGAACCCACCGGATTGATCAGCCGCTGCTCAAGGCAGTGGTTCATCGGGCACAGCCGGCAACGCCCGGTTATTTCCAGGGGCACATTGAAGGCTCGCCATTCTGGTGGGGCGACATCTGTTCCGAGCGCGTGGATTATGTCCTCAACCTGACCTTCGATGATGTAAATCTGGCGCGCATCAATCCCACGATGCCCTATCATGACCCAACGCGTCCATTGGTGCGACGCTGGTTTTCCGCTTCTGACGCGCAGTCCTGTGCGGAATTCAATCAGCTCCTGCGGCCAGATCGCCAGGAGAAACTGGAGCGTGAGGAAGGATACACAGTCGTTTCCACTTCATTTGCGCAGGGGTTCGTGCGCAACGCTCGCCTCGATCGGCTGGCTCGCAAGCGGCTGGAGTCCATGGCAGCACGGATGGGCTGGTTCGTTCCGGTTTCGACTCTGCTCGATCGTCTGACGACGAACGTCGCAGACCCCATGATTGGCGCCGAGGAGTGGGACCGCATGCAGTGGAAATGGGCGCGGGACGTGGTCCGCAAACGGGTTCGCAATACCAGCCCAAAGGAATATACCTGGCGGGACGCGGCTATCAGCTGAGCGCGAGCATTGCGCACGATTTGAGCCTGCAGGACTTCAAACCACAAGCAGAATCAGGTGCGAGGCGAACTGCCCATGGCGGTGCGCCCGTTGCTGCGCGCCTGTAGAATCGTATCATGGCAGGCTCGGCAGCTCGGG
>JBOICE010000331.1:0-6070 GCA_050739815.1 Pseudomonas sp.
GACCGGCACTGGTGCAGAGCAGCGCGGCTGAGAGGCCCTGCATCCCCGAGCGTTTCTTCAGCAGTGCCTCGAGTCCCGGATCTTCGAACGTTTCCTGACGCGCGGACCGGCCCAGCCGCGGCCGGAATAGCAGGAAGAGGAACGGTATCGTAAAACCGAGGCCGTAGCCCACACCTGCCCACGGCGTCGAAACACCGAGCGCTGCAACCAGCAGTGCCCCCCAGCTTATGGCCGCAACACGGAACGTTGTGATGACCAGGCCGGTGTCAAAACCCCACAGCGATGCAGCCACGGTGATGCGGTAGCGGCGCAGCAGCACTCGAGGTGTCTGGCGGCGCCAGCCGATGGGACAATACGTCGATCTTGCGATTGCGCGCAGATCCAGCAGCGCCAGCGGCAGCAGACCAGCTACCGCGATGCCCAGGCGCCAGCGCAACGGCAGCAGTGTCGATCCCAACGCTCGGCCGAGGAAGTAGACGGCGGCAAAGATTGTGATGGCGCCGATGACGAACGTGAAAGCGAATGCGGCAGCAATCCTCAACCGCGCAGACAGACTTGGCGAAGACCCCTGAACCAGGGGCCCCAGAGTTCCCTGTAGGGACACGCCTCAGGGGCTGAACAGCTGAGAAATCCCGGCCGCACAGGCCAGCATCAGGCCGATGTCCGCGACGAATGCGCTTTCACCGCTCAGCATGTTTGGCCGGTGTACCACCAGATCGAACAATCAAATGAGCCGGACCAGCACGTGCTCGGGCTGCTTGTGCATTCAGCACAGGCAATCTGCTGTGTGCCTTCGCAGCAATACCACCATTGCCTGTGGAATCCCTGAGCGCAGCTGAAGTTGGATTTGCTGCCCACCCACTGACACTCTTTGTCCCTGCGCGCCAGGACGCAGCATTTGTCGTCCGGGATGGTACCGCCTCCACCACTGAAATTGCGGAACCACTCCAGGATGATCGCGATCAACTCGCGAATCCACTGCAAGAAACGCCGGATCGAGTCCAGGATGAAGTTCATACCGGCACGCTCATTTCCACGGGTGATGAGACGGATCGTTCGAGGTGGACACGGTTGGGCAGAATCGAGGCGAGGTAGCGCCTCGAGGGAACGGTGGTGGCACTGACCAGGCGCCCCTGCTCGACACGAAAGCCGACTGGCGTGGTGCGCAGGCCGATTCTTTCCGCGATGGTACCGGCCACATCAACCAGGAGCCTGCCGTCTGTGTTTGCTGCAGTGAGCTGGTACGATGCAAGGAATTCCTCCGTCGATTGCGGACTTCTGGCCTCGAGTACAACCCAGAGGCCGGGCGGCAGCGTTTCCCGGAAACCGGCGGCCAGTGCGTGGCAGGTGCCGCAACGGTCCGAAATGAACAGGACAATTGCGGCCTGTGCCGAGTCGAGCACACGCGGGAGTCCGACGCCGGAAGGCTTTTGGCCAGCCACGTCACCCAGCTCGACTTCCAGTGGCCGGTCGAGAATGCCGTTGATTTCGCGCAACTGGCGCACGTCGCGATACAATTCGATGACCACGCCGAAGAGCACGAAGTTCAGCAGCGCGAGAACGCCCACTGCCAGTATTAGCGGTTCAGCCATACGAACATTTCCCGAGCGGAGCGGCGATCCGCGCAAGCATCGTGTGCCGCGCGTGTTGTGCTGATGGCACGCAACGCCGCCATGCCCAGCGCAACCAGAGCAAATAACGAAGCAGGCTGCAGATGCACTGCGCCCGGCTCACCGGTAAGCCCAAGCAACATGGCCCCAGCCAGCCACAGCGGTAAGGCCAGCAGCTGATTCCGGCCCAGCGGCCCGTCGCCGTACGGTCCAAAACAGGCGCACTGAATCTTCTGGTTCTGCCGAAGCGCAGTCAGTCCCGCGAACGCGAAAGTCGTGGCCAGGACCATCACGCCCACAATCGTGAGCGTCGAGTGAGGTTGGAAGATCAAGCCGAGCGCGACACTCAACTCGAGCGCAATCGCCAGTGGCGCGGTCACACGTGCGAGACTGTCCGGCATGCCGAGTTGACGCAAAGCGGCAAGGAAGAACGAGAGGCCGCGGGCCTTTTCCAGCGCGGCCCAAAACAGCAGGCCGGCAAAGGTGACAATCACAGCGAGCACGAGCACGGTCATTCGTTGCGCAGCCGCCGCGCCGCAACTACCTGGTCCTGATCGGTGCCGGTGCGCTCCACTACCCAGAGTTCGTAATCCTCCAACGCTCGCGCTTCTGCATCGCTTTTGGGCTCGTCGATGATGGTGCCGGGCTGCATCTCCAGACGCCGGCCTTCCACTTCGAGAGTGCCTCGCTGCTGCACCGTTTCGCGCGCGACACGCGCCCTGAGCGCGCGTACCAGCGGCCTGGCTACGGGGCCTGACGATTCGTCCACCAGGATCACGCGGCCGCCCGGACGCAGTTTGAAGCCGGGCGGGAATCCGCGCATGGGAACGGTCAGACGTTCTGTTTTGTGCTCGACCTGCACGCGCTCACCTTCCTGCGCGATCACCTTTGCGGCACCGTCTCTCTCTTGCGCCATGACAACCGTCCTGGTTCGAACGTAGGGGCGTGCGTTTTTCGTGGTTGAAGCAACTCGCCGGCTGGGAGGCAGCGATCCGGCTCGGCGGGTCGGGCGGCAGCTGAGCACGTGTTGCAACAAAGGCGTGGAAGATTCTGGCCATTGTCGGGGAAAGGTAGGCTGGTCGAAGCGCGACCTGCAAGATTTCGTGACGACTACAGAATCCGGTTTGTTATTGCTTCAGTGCGGCTGCCGGGAACACCCGGAGTTGATCCTAATTTTGCCGGATTTGTGTCGTACACACCGAAGCAGTTGTTCTAAGCACCATCCGGACACATATTGGAGCCCACCCTCCCCGGGCCGCGCCTTTGCGCGCCCTCCCGCTGTGCAATCCCTGAAAGCTCAGTCGTCGTACTGTCAGTACAAACACCGCACGGTGGAGACATGCGCGTACTCTACATCATTGGCTGGGGCTACATCGCAATCGCGAGTGCGTTGATCTATCGCGCCGCGCATCCGCCCAGGCTGGCCGAGCCCGGGCAGCTCGAGATGCCGGACCCACAAGTGGCGCCGTTGGGGACGGCGCCCATGCCGCCGGCGCCGGTGGCCGAGAGCTGGTTCGAGCGTGTGCGCGCGCACTGCAACCCAGTGGAAGTGGAAGTCACGCTCTCCAGCAACCCGGCGCCGGCGGATTGGCAGAATCAATCGTATGCGGCAGCGTGTTATGCACTGGCCGGCAAGATTCAACGAGCGATCGAGCGGATCGAAGCGCTGAGTGCGGAGCAACAGCAGAGCGCGGCCAATATCGTGTTCAATGTCGTGCATCCGGTGGCCGATGCCGGTGATGATGAAGCGGCGGGTCCGATGATGGAGCTGGTACTTCGTTACACTCCCGACAACTACATGGCGCTGTATCACGCGGGTATCGCGCAATATCGTACCGGTGAGCCTGACCTGGCTCGCAAGAACCTGAAGCGCTTTCTGGAACTGTACAATCAGAACGATGGCTGGACCTCGAGTGCGCAGGAAACGTTGCGTGCATTGGGCCGCAAGGAGCAGTCATGAGCAACGTGGCCAGTTGCGCGCTCTGCGGTCAGAGCGACTTGATTGGCGCAGGCGTGTGTGCATCCTGTGCCGATGATGGCCGGAGCGGAACGCTGCTGTTCCTGCTGCCCAGCCGTGATCTGGGCAAACGCGAAGACATCGCGACGCGCCTGCGCCATTGGGCCGGACCGCAAACACAGCTGCGTGAGGTGCGCGAGGCACTGAAGGGCCGGCAACCGGTGGCGCGTTTGCCGGAGCCACTGGCAGTGCGCGCTGCCGCGATGCTGGCTGAACACGGCATTGGCGCGCGCGCGATTGCGGTTGACCAGTGGTATCGTGCGTTGCCCGCGAACTTCGTGTTGATGCTGATTCTGGTGGCGCTTCTGGGTGCGTATGCGGGCGCCAAAACGTCGACAGTCCTGCTGTTCCTCTCACCGCCAACAGCCACATTGCTGATGCTGGGCGCCGCGCTGCAATTGCGTCGGCCGATACGTCCGCAGACCGTTTCACACTCGAGCCTGCCCGCAGCCACACGTTCGGCACTGGCCGGTGCACTGGCGCAGCTCCACGCGGGCCGCGTGCGCGAGCTGGTGCTGGAAGTGGCGCGCGTGGGCGAGGCGACGTATCGGTCGCTGCCGGACTCGTTTCGCGATTCCAATCTGGGCCCAGCCGTGCTCGATCTCATGACCGAAACCGGCGCACTGGCACTGGAAACTGAGCGCCTCGGCGCGATCGCGTTTCAACTGGAGCAGGGCAGCGATGAGCCGCGCGGCGCGGGTGCGGCGCAACTGCGCGTGGCGGTAAGCTCGCGTGTAGCGCTGCTGGAGCAGATTGCCGCTGTGCTCGCGCGCATTGCGCGCCAGGGTGCCTCGTCAGAGGACGCGGCTGCGGCCGAGGCGGGCGCATTGCTGGATCGCGTACGTGCCGAATCCAATCGCAAAGTCGAGGCAGAGACGGAAGTCGGCCGACTGCTCAGCGTGCAGCCGGATTGAGCGCTTGTAATTCCTGCTCGATCCGCAAACGCAATAACGAATAATCCTGCCATTCCTGACCCAGGATTCGGCCGTTCATGATCAGCGTGGGCGTGCCGCGCACGCCGAGTGTCAACCCGAGCGCGTAATTGGCTGTTACCAACTGCGCGTGCTGATCGCTGTTCAGACAGCGGCCAAACGCTGAACGGTCCAAGCCCAGCTCGCCGGCGTAGCGGTTGAGCGTTTCCACCGGCGGTTTTTCCTCGGTTGCCCACTCCTTTTGCACATTGAACAACCGGTCGTGGTATGGCCAGAACTTGCCCTGGTCGTTTGCGCAGAGCGCAGCACGCGCCGCCACAAAGGCCCAGCGGTGGATGTCGGCGAGCGGATGATCGTAATGAACGATCAGCACCTTGCCGCTAGCTACGAATTCCTGGCGCAGCAACGGCTCGACACGCAGCGTGAAGTGCTGGCAGGCCGGGCACATGAAGTCACTGAATACAAACAGGCGTACGGGCGCGTTATCCGCGCCGTTTTTGACGCCGTGGGCTGACCTGGAGATTTCGCTCCGTGCTTCCCGGGGTATTGCCGGGAGTGTGATGGCTGCGGTGGTGGCGCCGCTGTCAGTGCGCGTGACCCAGGCGAGGGTGCCCACACCCGCAATCGCGATCAAACCCAGCGCCCAATAGAACGACCTGAACCGAGCGGGCCGCGTTTCCTGCTTCGTTGCTGTCATGTTCAACTCCGTGAGGGACACCAACGTAACCAGGGCGGGGAGGTGGCCGGAAGGCACCTCGGGTCTCCAGGCGAGCTTGCGTAATCCTATGGTCGAAATTGCTGCTTGGAGAGCCGTAACGCGTTGAGCAATCGGCGGTTCCGTGTTATTTTCACGCGGGCCGGTAGCTCAGCGGTAGAGCAGGGGCCTTTTAAGCCCAAGGTCGCGGGTTCGACCCCCGCCCGGCCTATGTGATGGAAACCCGCAGGCTGCAAACTCCTGCGGGTTTTCTATTTTTCGGCATGATAACGAGGGGACGGGGCGGCCGGATCCTTGCATTCGCCGCGAAGAAAAACGGAGGCACATGGCCGGCGCACGCGCGGAAGTTCGCGGCATGCTGACGCTGGAGGAGTTGCGCACGCTGTCGTCGCAAGGAGAGATCGACACCGTCGTTGTCGGATTCACCGATCACTACGGCCGCCTGATGGGCAAACGATACGACGCCGACATGTTTGTCGAGCAGATCGCCGACGGCGGAGCCCACGGCTGCGACTACCTGCTCACGACGGACATGGAGATGGAGCCCGTGCACGGCTACCGCTTCGCCAACTGGGAGCTCGGCTATGGCGACGTGCATCTGGTGCCGGACCTGGCCACGCTGCGCCGGGCCAGCTGGCAGCCCCGCTGCGCGCTCGTGCTCTGCGACGTGCACGACACGCGATCGCACCGTCCGATCGACATCGCTCCCCGATCGATGCTCCGGCGCCAGACCGACGCCGCGCGCGCCGCCGGCTTCGACACACTGGCCGCGTCCGAGCTGGAGCACTACTTCTTC
>JBOICE010000332.1:0-4971 GCA_050739815.1 Pseudomonas sp.
GATTTCCCGCGTCAGGCTGGCGTGCTGACCGGGGTGTACACCATGGCGTTGTGCCTCGGCGCGGCAGTGGCCGCCGGTGCAACTGTGCCGCTGAGCCATTACTTCGATAATCAATGGAGTTGGGCGCTGGGCTTTTGGGCGCTGCCGGCGGTGCTGGCGGCGCTCTTCTGGTTGCCGCAGACCCGTCAAGTCCATGGGGCGCAGCGCGTGGCCTATCGCGTTACCGGGTTGTGGCGCGATCCGCTGGCCTGGCAGGTGACGCTGTACATGGGTTTGCAGTCGTCGCTGGCCTATAGCGTGTTTGGTTGGTTGCCATCGCTGCTGATTGATCGCGGGCTGACCCCGGTAGAGGCCGGGCTGCTGCTGTCGGGTTCGGTTCTGGTCCAACTGCTCAGCGCGCTCAGTGCACCGTACCTGGCTACGCGCGGCACAGATCAACGACCGGCGATAGTGGTGGTGATGGTGCTGACGCTAGGCGGCTTGCTCGGTTGTCTCTATGCACCGCTAACCGGCATCTGGGGTTGGGCGATTTTGCTCGGGCTAGGGCAGGGTGGCACATTCAGCCTTGCGTTGGCGTTGATCGTGTTGCGCTCGCCTAACGCCCACGTCGCTTCGCACTTATCGAGCATGGCTCAAGGGCTGGGTTATACCCTGGCCTCGCTGGGGCCGTTCGCGGTCGGCGTGGTGCATGACCTGTCTGGAGGCTGGCGCTCGGTCGGCGTCATCTTTGTGCTGGTGGCGCTCGGCGCATTGGGCTTTGGCCTGGGTGCCGGGCGCGCCCGCTATGTAGGCGCGCTTAGCGAGAGAATCTAGGAGTCGGCTGACTCTCGACGCAGCTTGGCCACGCTGCCTTGCGAACAAACCCGGGCAGCTCATTCGAGGGCCGCTTCAGCGCTCTTCGAAACGTCCGGCAGCGCGGTTTTTCTTGACCTTGCCGGCTTCGAAGATGCGTCCGCTCATTGCCACATAAATGCCCTCGCTCAGGCACTGCAGCGCGCCGATGGCCACGCCGAGGTTGAAGGGGGCATCGGTGTTGCGCATGCGTGCAGGCTGCATGGCGCCGGTGAAGAGAATCACCTTGCCGGGAATATCCTTCAGCACGTCGGCGGTCAGCGTCATGGTGTCCGTGCCGTGGGTGATCAGGATATGCCTGGCTGGGCAGGCTGCGACCTTGGCGCGGATCAGTTCGCGGTCTTCATCGGTCAGCTCCAGGCTGTCCTTTTTCACCAGGCTCTCGACCTGATAGTCGAAGGTCACGCCGGCCTCGCGAAGGATTTCCGGGGCCATCGGGTCGCCGATTTGATAGTCGGAGAGCGCGTCGTAATAGACCTTGTCGAAGGTGCCGCCGGTGGTGAAGATCTGAATATTCATGCAAGGCTCCCATTTGCGAAGGCGGCTTGTGGCCGTGGGGATGAATATTGCCTAAGCTCGCCGACGAACTCCATGCAGGATGCTGCCGATGATCACTCTGTGCCAATTCCCACCGGCTTTTAATCTGCCGAACCCCAGCCCGTACTGCCTCAAGGTGGAAACCTTTTTGCGTATGAGCGGCTTGGACTATCAGGTTAAAACAGTATTCGACCCGCGCAAGGGCCCGAAAGGCAAGCTGCCGTTTATCCGCCTTGGCGATGAGGTCATCGCCGATTCGGCGGTGATCCTGCGGGCGTTGAGCGAGCGCTGGGAGCTGCCATTGGATCGGCATCTGGATGCCGCTGGCCGTGGCCGGGCAGTGGCAATTACCCGCTTGTGCGACGAGCACTTGTACTTCCTGATGGTGTATTTCCGCTGGGTCGAGGATGAGGGCTGGAATCAGCTCAAACCGGTGTTCTTCGGTCGGCTGCCGGCCCCGCTCAAGTGGTTTGTACCGGGGCTGGCGCGCAGCAAGGTCCGCAGGATGCTGCACGGCCAAGGCCTCGGTCGGCATCACCGCGAGGAGTTGCTGGTTTTCGCCCGCGAAGACCTGCAAGCACTGAGTGATCTGCTGGGCGCAGCACCCTTCTTCGGCGGCGTGCAGCCGTGCAGTGCGGACGCTGCGGCCTACGGCATCCTGGCCAATTTGATCCTGTGCAATCTGGACACTCCGCTGGTGCGGCTGGCTCGCGAGTTTCCCTCGTTAGTGGCCTATTGCGAACGGCTGCGGGACAAGTTTTGGGCGTGAGTGCCGCAGCGCCAAAACTCTGGTTCGTCTACCTGGTGCGTGCGGCTAACGGAGCGCTGTATTGCGGCATCAGTGATGATCCGCAGCGGCGCTTCGCTACCCATCAGAGTGGGCGCGGCGCACGCTTCTTCCACTCCAGCCCGGCGGTCGCCTTGGTCTACGTCGAAGCGTGCAGCGACAAGAGCGAAGCCTTGCGGCGCGAGCGCTCGATCAAGCAGCTGACGAAAAAAGCCAAGGAAGCCTTGGTGCTGGCTTCGACTGTTATCGGCCCGGTTGATAGCAAGCCATCAAGCTGATCGGGTAGGCCGCAGCCACGCTGGCGAGTAAGCTGCTGGCTTCCTTCAGTGCCACGGAGCCTGTCATGCACGAGCTGATCTTGCACCATTACCCAACCTCGCCGTTCGCCGAGAAAGTCCGATTGATGCTCGGCTTCAAGCAGCTGTCCTGGCGCTCGGTAATGATCCCGCCGGTGATGCCCAAACCCGATCTGACGGCTTTGACCGGTGGCTATCGCAAGACCCCGGTGCTGCAAGTCGGTGCGGATATTTACTGCGACACCGCGCTGATCGCCCGCCGCCTGGAGGCCGAGAAATCCACTCCAGCACTGTTTCCCGAGGGCCAGGAATTCAACGTCGCCAGTTTTGCCATTTGGGCCGATTCGGTGGTGTTCCAGCATGCGGTGAGTCTGGTGTTCCAGCCGGAGTCGGTAGCCGTGCGCTTTGGCAAATTGTCGCCGGAAGCGATCAAGGGTTTTCTCGCCGACCGCGCCGGGCTATTCAGTGGCGGCACCGCGGCCCGGCTACCGCTGGAGCAAGCCAAACACCAGTGGCCGACCTTAATGGCGCGTCTGGAGCAGCAGTTGGCCCGCGAAGAAGGCGACTTCCTGTTTGGCGAGCCGTCGCTAGCGGACTTTGCCCTGGCGCACCCGTTGTGGTTTCTCAAGGCCACGCCGGTCACCGCACCACTGGTAGACGAATACCCGGCCGTGGCGGCCTGGCTTGGTCGCGTGCTGGGTTTCGGTCACGGCTCGGCCAGCGATATGGCGGCCTCTGCTGCCATCGAAATCGCTCGGGCGGCGACTCCGGCGGCGCTGCCGGATGAAGCATTCAACGAGCCCAATGGATTCAAAGCCGGGCAGCAGGTGGCTGTAGCCGCGACCGACTATGGTGTCGATCCGGTAGTCGGTGAGTTGGTCTTTGCCGGCAGCGAGGAGTTGATCTTGCGCCGTGAAGACGAGCGTGCCGGTGTCCTGCATGTCCACTTCCCGCGTTTCGGTTTCCGCCTCGAAGCCCGTTGATCATCGCGGTTAAACGCAACGCCCGGCTCGCCTGGCGTTGTTGTTTCTGCCTGCATAGCGCCTTGCTGATGTCGTTCATCGGCTTTACCCGGATCGTCGAATTACATCCTTGACGGGTAAGATGATAGTCGTAATATTACGACCGATCATATCGGCGGGATGGCCTGCCTTCAACACTCTCGAAGGAGAAACCACATGCGTTACAAAGTATTTGGTCGGCGCACTGGCCTGCGCGTTTCGGAACTGGCACTCGGCACGGGTAATTTCGGCACAGGCTGGGGGCACGGCGCCGAGCGTGAAGAGGCGAAGAAGATATTCGATGGCTATGCGGAAGCCGGCGGCAACTTCATCGACACGGCCAACGGCTACCAGGCCGGCCAGTCCGAAGTACTGGTTGGCGACTTCATCGCCGCCAACCGTGACGACTTTGTCGTCGCGACCAAATACACCATGGGCACCGCACCCGGTGCCGGCATTTCCCACACGGGCAATAGCCGCAAGAACATGGTGCGTGCCGTCGAGGAAAGCCTGAAACGCTTGAAGACCGACCGCATCGACCTGTACTGGGCGCACATCACCGATGGCATGACCCCGATGGAGGAGATCGTTCGTGGCTTCGACGACCTCGTGCGCTCGGGCAAAATCCTCTATGCCGGCTTGTCCAACTTTCCGGCCTGGCGCATTGCTCGCGCCGACCTCCTGGCTGAGTTGCGCGGTTGGGCGCCGATGGCCGGTATCCAGCTCGAATACAGCCTCGCCGAGCGCACCGCGGACCGCGAGTTGTTGCCGATGGCAGAAGCGCTGGGGCTGGGAGTCACCCAGTGGTCGCCACTGGGGGGTGGCTTCCTGACGGGCAAGTACCGTACGGGCAACGACGATTCGCGCGCGGCCAAGCTGGGGATGTTGGTTCACGTCGAGAAGAGCGCGCGCGAAACCACCATCCTCGACACCCTGCTGGCGGTCGCCGCCGAACTGGGCGCCACGCCGACTCATGTCGCCATCGCCTGGATGCGCCACAAGGCCGCGCGCTCGACGACCAGCCTGATCCCGATCCTCGGCTCGCGCACCCGTGAACAGCTCGATGCCACCCTCGGCGCGCTTGATGTGAGCTTGTCGAATGACCAGGTCGCCCGCCTCGATGAGGCCAGCGCCGTTGCGCTTGGTGTTCCGTACGAGCAGGCCAACGCTATTGCCGCGCAACTGACCGGAGGCAAGGAGCTGGACCTGCCGCCGATCCCGGTCGCCTGACCGGGACCTGGGCGGTTGATGGTGCTGAGCAAAGTGGCTCCCACGGTTCATCGACTCGCCCGAGGGGCGAAACTCGAACTAGCCAGTCACACGACGTAGAACATGATCGCTACGAAGTGCAGCAAGCTCCCGGCAATGACAAACAGGTGCCAGATACCGTGCCAATGACGGAAGCGGCTGTCGAAGGCGAAGAAGATAATCCCGACGGTGTAGAAAACGCCGCCCGCGGCCAACCAGGTAAAGCCCGTACTGCCCAGGGCTGCGAGCA
>JBOICE010000333.1:0-3822 GCA_050739815.1 Pseudomonas sp.
CCTTGTACTGCTCAAGATTGGCCTTGTTGATGGTGAACAGCGGCTGATCTGCAGCGAACGGGTCGGGATGATGCTGCCCTGCCCCCTTGTAGCCAGCCGGCGCCTGGGTCATACCTCCGGTCCACGCGGGGATAGTCCCCGCGGCATTGCCAGCCTTATCCGCGCCGACCGGCGTCAGGGTGGTTTTCAGGCTGGCGGCTTGCTGCGCCGAGACCGATGCCAACGTGTCCGTCGCCCCCAAGGCGAGGACGATAGCGGCAACAAGCAGTGAGTTATTCTTCAACATGCTGCGGTTCTCCATGATTCGCTCAACAGTCCGAACGTGCGTACCTGGCGGGTTCGAGGGATTCAGAACGAGTACTTGGCGCTCAACGAAACGTTGTCGCGGTCACGCAGGGAGTTGTTCTGTCCCGCGCCGTAGTACTCGGTGTACTGCATGCCCACTTCAAAGCTGTTCAGGTAGCTCGCATCGATACCCAGGGTGTGTGCCTTACGGCCTTCGATAAAGTTACCGGTGCGGTCCGAGTTACCTTTGAAGTCATCCTGGAAAACCACATAGGGCGATAACTTCACCCCCGCGTAGACGTCGTTCCAGCTGCCGGAAAGCAGCAAGGTGTAGCCATAGCTGTCGCGGCTTATCTGATCGGAATCGCCGTTCTCGGGGTCGGCATAGGCCTTGTCCGTAGCACTGGCGAACTTGCGATCGCTGCCATCGAAAGCGGTGTAGTGGAGACTGCTGCCGCGAATGTGCTGGGAGGCCAGTTCGGCAACACCGAACACCGAGTCAAAGCTCAGCAGCGGGCCGAAGTTGTAGATGGTCGACAGCGAGAGGTTGTAGGTCTCGGCGCGCTCGTAGTTTTCGAAGATTCCCGCACGACACAGTTGCTTGCCGGAAACCGCCGCACAGGCCTGGTCTGGCGCGACGCTGGCATCATAGAGATTGGTCAGCCCAAACACGCCCTGGGTCAGCAGGTCACCCAGCAGATCGTCGGTAGCGGCAATGCTGATCGGCGCATTCGGCCGGTAGGCAATCTCACCGGAAACCGAGGCATCGCCGAGTGTGGTGTTGAAGCTGAAGCCGTACATACGGATGTCTTCGACATAGTTGCGACGCGCCCGAGCGTTGCTGGCCAGATCCAGCGTGGCCAGGCCGAACTCCGCCCCTTGCGCCCCCAGCAGAGCTGCCGCCGCCCCCAGCGAAGTCATGTCGACGCCCTCGTAGCCACTGAAGTCCACCGCGATCTGTGGTTCCTTGGCATGGTAGTTGACGAAGTAGGCACCAAATTCGGTGGAGTTCAGCGCCTCGGCGACATAGCGCAAGGCCACACCGAACTGACCGTCGTCACGGGCTTCGATATCCGGGCCGATATTGGCCACCTTGAAGGTGCCGGTAGTGGGGTTCAGAAAGGCGTTCGGGCCGAAGGGGCCGTTACCGACCAGACCAAAGGCCGCAGCGATCGGATAGGCCGCCAGCAAATCGGCAAGGGCCGGCTCGGTGGTATAGGCGGTGTGCCCGCCGTCGGCGAACAGGTCCGTATCAGAAAAATAAGTGCCTACCGGATCCAGTCGGGTCTCCTGCCACTTCCACGGGTAGAAAGCCTCCATGGACAGGTTGTCGGTCAGGCCCAGGTTGAAGCTGAAGGCCTCCACCGGCACCAGCACTTCTTTCAGCTCGGAGCCTGGCAAGTGAAACTTGGCGGCGTCCACCGGGTTGGTGGTATTGACCCCGCCACGGTAAAACACGCCCTCCCCCCAGTTGAACACTTGCCGTCCGACCTTGGCACTCAGGGGCTGCTCATAGATATCCCAGTTGCCATACAGGTAGGCGTCCAAGAGCTCAGCCGTGCGCCCGGCGGTGTGGCGGGTGTCTTCGGTGAAATGATCATCCTGCGGAAAGGACTGGCTCGGCCGTTCTACGCCATCGGTAGTGTTGTAGTAGTCATTGCGCTTATCCATGATCTGCGTGTCGTAGTACGCAGTGCCGCGCACGAACAGCCCATAGTTTGCGTATTTGGCCGATAAGTCAGAGGTAGCTTTGTAGACCTCGGAAACCAGGCCAGGATCGAAGTTGCGGTTGCCATCGTCGGCGTTGATATCGGTGATATTGCTCTTGTCCCGCCCCTGTACCCGCCACATGGCGCCATAGGACAAGGTGGTGTCCAACGATCCGCTGACCTGGTTATCCGCGAAGCTGAACTCCGCCGCCTGCACCGAACTGGCGACCAGCAAAGGCAACAAACCCAGCGCTGCACCCGCTTGCCAGGGTCGACACATCAGCTTGGAAAAGCATGCTTGCATCTTCATCGACAACGCTCCTTAACGGCCAAGATTATTCGGGCGGCGCTTGCGGCCATCCCTGTTGTTATTGGTCTCTCGGCTGCTGATCACGGAACCTTGCCCGGCTTACCGAGCGCACCCTCGCAATCGCGCAGAAACTCCAGCGTTCCCCCAGCCGCGCCTGATCGGCAGCTGTTGTACTCGAGCCTCTCAAAATTCAAATTGGTACGATAGTGCACGCAAAGTAACAAAGTGTTGCCACTCTGCCAACCGGCTGCTGAAAAATTACCGGGAGAGAAAACGGCGGCTGAATGGGGCGAATGCAGAGGTGCCCAGCACCATCAAGCGCGGGCTTGAGATGCCGCGCTTGGGTGATCGGCCAGCCTGGCCAAATGAGTTTCCGCGGGACCTTACGACAGCGGCTCACAGGCCGGCCGAGGCCCCACAGGAATGCCGGAGGAGCGATTGGCGGCGGCCCCGGACACAAAAAAGCCCGAGCCGTTAACCGGCTCGGGCTTGGTTAAATAATGGCGCTAATCAACGCACGTTGAATCGCTGCTCCGCTAACAGACGGTCACCCTGGAACACCATGAAGCGCCACTCGCCCTGGACGATTTCATGGTACTCGGTGAACTCAAACGCCATCACGTCTTGCGGTGCGCCAACCACCAGCTTTTGCACCAGTTCAAACTTGTCGTGCCGCTTGCCGTCCGGCGAGAGCATTCCAGGTGTGAAATACAGCAGGGTCAACGGCGTATCGTCAGCCTGTTTGCCGATCAGGCTGTAGCGCATGCCGAACTTGGTACCGAGCTTCGCCGGTATCACATCGGTCTGGTTGATCTTCTGGTTGCTGCGCGTCAGCACACGCTCGCCGGGCCGAAGATTCTGCGCCTTGCTTTCGAATATGCCGTACTCGACCGGCCCTTCAACCTGCACTTCGGCATTGCCCAAGCCGGCAAACAGCATCAGCGCAGCCAGCGCACTCATACGGGTGTATTGCATATCGCGCTCCTTGATTTGGATGGCGCGAGCCTATGACGCTGGCATGACAGGCTGATGACAAACTGAAAATCCTTACGGCAAGGTTGCTTTCACCTGGCGCGGCAAAGAACAGCGTTGCAGCGCAGGAATGCTCTATACCGTTAGAAGGCTTTTTCAACCCTCGAAGGGATTTGCCATGACCGTCACCGTCAACACGCTATCCAGCGCTGGCTACCGCCACGTCATCAAAGTCGATGAGCTGCACGAGTTGTTCACCGATATGCCCAAGGCTCACGGCGGCGAAGGCTCGGCACCCGAGCCGCATGACTACTTCGACGTTGCCCTCGGCGCCTGCAAAGCACTCACCGTCACGCAATATGCGCGCAGCCGCAACATCCCGCTGAGCGGTATCAGCGTCGATGTCAGGCATGACAACAGCAAGGAGCAGGAAGGCTTCTACGGTCTGACTGTACAGCTCACCCTGCACGGTGAGCTGAGCGATGAGCAACGCGCCAAGTTGCTGGCGATTGCCGATAAATGCCCGCTGCACAAGCTGATGACCGC
>JBOICE010000334.1:0-6222 GCA_050739815.1 Pseudomonas sp.
GCCGGCAGCCTCTGGGGCAAGCTGAACATGGGGCTGGAATATCTATTGCGCCGCAGCGGCCCGCTGGCGATGGCGCCGAGCCAGTTGGGCGCCTTCGCCCGTTCCGACCCGCAGCAACCGTCGGCCAACCTTGAATACCATGTGCAGCCGCTGTCACTGGAGCGTTTCGGCGAGCCGCTGCATCCTTTTCCGGCATTTACCGCCTCGGTCTGCAATCTGCGCCCGCAAAGCCGTGGGCGGGTGGAGATACGCTCGGCCGACCCGCTGGCGGCGCCGCTGATTCAACCCAACTACCTCAGCCACGCGGATGATTTGCAGGTGGCGGCGGACTCGATCCGCCTGACTCGGCGGATCGTCGCCGCACCGGCCTTGGCTCGCTACAAGCCCGAGGAATATGCGCCGGGCCTGGTCTATCAGAGCGAAGAGGATCTGCAACAGGCCGCCGGAGCTATCGGCACGACGATTTTTCATCCGGTTGGCACCTGCAAGATGGGCCAGGATCCGCTCGCGGTGGTCGATGCTCAGTTGCGCGTACATGGCATACCGGGCCTGCGTGTGGCCGATGCCTCGATCATGCCGACTATTGTGTCCGGTAATACCTGTTCGCCGACGCTGATGATTGCCGAAAAAGCCGCAGAGCTGATACTGGCTGAGGCTCGGAGAATGGCTCATGAAGTGATAGCTCAGCCCGCGGCGCAGGTACGGCGGGGGGCTTGAATTGGGCCCTGAACGGTCAGCAATGATTTCTGGCGGCGGCCGGGTATCCGGTCAATAACCCGTAGGGCAGTGGGCCCGTTGATCAGGCGCGCAGGCATCATGCCCGGTTGCGGGCTGCCAGGGGCGGGCGAGTGGGGTATACTCGCCGGCTTTTCAGAAAGTTCCGCCTGCGAGTGCTGCCTACCATGGAAATCAACCCGATCCTTAACAGCATCAAGGACCTGTCCGAGCGCTCCCAGACGATTCGGGGGTATCTTTGACTACGATCACAAACGTGATCGCCTGACCGAAGTCGAGCGCGAGCTCGAAGACCCGAACGTCTGGAATAACCCCGAATACGCGCAAAACCTCGGCCGTGAGCGTTCGCTGCTGGCGCAGATCGTCGAAACCCTGGATGAGATGTCCGGTGGCCTGAGCGATGCCCGTGACCTGCTGGAAATGGCCGCCGAGGAAGAAGACCAGGCGGCCGTCGATGACGTCTGCGCGGAAGTCGAACGCCTGCGCGCAGCCCTCGAGAAGCTTGAGTTCCGTCGCATGTTCAGTGGCGAGATGGACCCGAACCACGCCTACCTGGATATCCAGGCCGGTTCCGGCGGCACCGAGGCGCAGGACTGGGCCAACATCCTGCTGCGCATGTACCTGCGCTGGGCCGACAAGCGCGGCTTCGATGCGACGATCATGGAACTCTCCGCCGGCGAAGTCGCCGGGATCAAAGGCGCTACCGTGCACATCAAGGGCGAATACGCCTTTGGCTGGCTGCGTACGGAAATCGGCGTGCACCGCTTGGTGCGCAAGAGCCCGTTCGACTCCGGCAACCGTCGACACACCTCGTTCTCGGCGGTGTTCGTCTCGCCGGAAATCGATGACAACATCGAAATCGACATCAACCCGGCCGACCTACGGATCGACACCTATCGCTCCTCCGGTGCCGGCGGTCAGCACGTTAACACCACCGACTCGGCGGTACGGATCACCCACGTGCCGACGAATACCGTGGTCAGTTGCCAGAACGAACGCTCCCAGCACGCCAACAAAGACACCGCGATGAAGATGCTGCGGGCGCGCTTGTACGAGCAGGAAGTGCAGAAGCGCAACGCCGCCTCGCAAGCCTTGGAAGACACCAAGTCGGACATCGGCTGGGGCCACCAGATTCGTTCCTATGTACTCGACCAGTCGCGGATCAAGGATCTGCGTACCAGTATCGAGCGAAGCGACTGCGTTAACGTGCTCGACGGTGATATCGATGAGTACCTGGTAGCAAGCCTCAAGCAAGGGCTGTAAAGCTTTCACCGCCTTCTCCCTTTGACGGAGCGGGCGGGGATGAATCAACGGACAGCGTGACGGAAAATGACGACGACCATGAGCGACCAACAACTCGATCTGCATGAGCTGCAACAGGAAGAGAACAGCCTGATCGCCCTGCGCAAGGAAAAACTTGCCGCGGTGCGTGAACAAGGCCAGGCCTTCCCCAACGACTTCCGCCGCGACAGCTACTGCGCCGATCTGCAGAAAGCCTGCGAAGGCAAAAGCAAGGAAGAGCTGGAAGCCGCCCAGATTGCGGTCAAGGTTGCCGGTCGCCTGATGCTCAACCGCGGCTCGTTCCTGGTTCTGCAGGACATGAGCGGGCGGATTCAGCTCTACGTCAACCGCAAGACTCTGCCGGAAGCCACGCTCGAAGCGATCAAACACTGGGACTTGGGCGACATCATCGCCGCCGAAGGCACCCTGGCGCGCTCGAACAAGGGCGACCTGTATGTGGAAATGAGCGATGTGCGCCTGTTGACCAAGTCACTGCGCCCACTGCCGGATAAGCATCACGGCCTGACCGATACCGAAACCCGCTATCGCCAGCGTTACGTCGACCTGATCGTCAACGAAGAGGTGCGCCAGACCTTTCGCGTGCGTTCGCAGGTCATCGCGCATATTCGCAACTTCCTCATGCAGCGCGACTTCCTCGAAGTGGAAACGCCGATGCTGCAGAGCATTCCGGGCGGCGCCGCGGCCAAGCCCTTCGAGACGCACCACAATGCGTTGGGGATGGACATGTTCCTGCGCATCGCCCCGGAGCTGTACCTCAAGCGCCTGGTGGTCGGGGGCTTCGAGCGGGTCTTCGAGATCAATCGCAACTTCCGTAACGAAGGCGTCTCGACCCGGCACAACCCCGAGTTCACCATGCTCGAGTTCTACCAGGCCTACGCCGATTACGAAGACATGATGGACCTGACCGAGGAGCTGTTCCGCGAGCTGGCGCAGCTGGTGCTCGGCAGCACCGACGTGCCCTACCAGGGCAAGCTGTTCCACTTCGGCCAGCCGTTCCAGCGCCTGTCGGTGTTCGATTCGATCCTCAAGTATAACCCTGAGGTCAGCGCCGCCGACCTGCTCGATATCGACCGGGCGCACGCCCTCGCCAAGAAGGTGGGTGGCGAAGTGCGCGGCTTCGAGGGGCTGGGCAAGCTGCAGACGGTGATTTTCGAGGAGCTGGTCGAGCACAAGCTGGAACAGCCGACCTTTATCACCCGTTACCCGTTCGAGGTCTCGCCGCTGGCCCGCCGCAGCAATGACGATCCGAGCGTGACCGACCGCTTCGAGCTGTTCATCGGTGGTCGTGAAATCGCCAACGCCTACTCCGAGTTGAACGACGCGGAAGACCAGGCCGAGCGCTTCCAGGCCCAGGTGCGCGACAAGGATGCCGGCGACGACGAAGCCATGCACTTCGACGCCGACTTCGTTCGGGCCCTGGAGTACGGCATGCCGCCGACCGCCGGCGAAGGTATCGGCATCGACCGTTTGGTGATGCTGCTGACCGACGCCCCGTCGATCCGCGATGTCATCCTGTTTCCGCACATGCGCCCGCAAGCGTAACCGCTGTGAATCAGCCGCCTTCGGGCGGCTTTTTGTTGTCTGTGTAAGGATCTATTCTGCTAAGGAAGGCTCCAACTCCTGAGTTTTGGTTTTATTGCGCGAGAGGTAAGCCCCGCCGTGACCCGTCCCCCCCAAGACAGCGCCGCCAATGTGGCCAGTGCCGTCGCCGAAAGTGTTCAGTACCAAGGCCGCAAGGCCAGTCGGCAGGGTAGCGAGCAGCGCCGCCAGGCGATTCTCGATGCGGCTATGCGCATCATTGTCCGTGAGGGCGTGCGTGCGGTGCGCCACCGTGCGGTGGCGGCGGAGGCCGCGGTTCCGCTCTCGGCAACCACGTATTATTTCAAAGATATCAATGACTTGATCACCGATACCTTCGCGCTGTTCGTCGAGCGCAGCGCGGCCGATATGGCTGCATTCTGGGACAGTACCGAGGGTTTGCTGCTGGAGAAGGTCGGCAAGCTCAATGGCAGTGTCGAGTCGCGTCGGCGTCTGGCTGACGATATCGCCGCCCTGGCGGTGGAATATGTTCGGCAACAATTGATCACCCGCCCCGAGCATCTGCTGGCCGAACGGGCCTTTCAGCAAGAGGCGCTGCTCAACCCGCGTCTGCATGCTCTGGTGCGTTCGCATCGGCAGATACTGCAACAGGGGGTTACGCATTTCTTCCAAGTGCTGGGTTCGCAACAGCCTGAGCAGGATGCCAAGGTATTGACGGGTATCATTGAGCGGATGGAATATCAGGGCCTGATCGATGGGGTCGAGCATCTGGATTGCGGCGACATGCTGGCCATTCTCAAGCGCTACCTGCATCTGGTTCTAGGGCTCTGACCACAGTCGAGAATCGAACCCCGCCGAGCAGGTTGTGTGAAGCCTACTGCGCTTGGTTATACGGCGTTTAAAACAGGCTCAAGAGGCTCATTTACAACGTGTAAACTGCGCTTTCTCGCCTGTTCTGACTCGCTGGCGCTCGCCCTCGGGGGCCAGCCTGCGGCTGTTGCTCTGTTTCGTTGCGTTGCGCCTGGCCTAACCTTCGCTCGCCAGGTTTTCACTCGGCCAGTGATGCGGCGTTTGTCATATATATGGAATAACCTGCGCGGTTTTAACGCAGGTTAGCTCAGGAGAAAGCCGGTGGTGATGGGCTGTTTACAGTGGATCGATGAGGGGCCAGGTCGGCTTTCAATTGCGTATGGACATCTGTCGGCGCGCTCTGGAAGTGTCCTCACAAGGAGAGTGAAATGAGCGCCTGGCGTGTGGTGGTCGCCTTGTCCTTCCTGTTGTTGAGCGGTTGCCTGGTCACCTTTAGAGATCCTATCCCCGCCAACGACGCGGCACCGATTCCGCTGCTCGGTGAATGGACACGCAAAAACGAGTGGGGCGAGCAGCTCTACCTCGAAGTCAGTCGCGCGGGCTCTAACGTTTACAAGGCCAGAACCTATGTGAACAACCCGGATAACGTGGAGAGTCTTGAGGAATACGGTTTTACCGTGGCCCACCATGGCAGTCGCTGGTACCTCTCGGCCGGTTTGCCGAAGAGCATGGGCGCCAATTTCGCCATCGCCGGTTTCGAACTGACTAAAGACAACGAGCTGGTGCTCTATAACCTCGATGTCGACCGTGTGCTGCAAGAGCTGGAGCTCGGCAGCCTTGAAGGCAATGCCATGGAGACACCAGAGGGGCAGGGCGTGCTGGTCACTAGCCCGCTGGAGAAGGTATTCGCTTATCTGGACGATCAGGCAAATTCCGACGTGTTCATCGAGGTGGCTCGGTACCAGCGCTCCGGCGAGTAAGCTTGGCTCATCCAGTAAGTGGCAATGGCAAGTCCAGTGAGGGACAGATGAACGGTCACATAGAGCTCGACGACTACCAGCTGGCGATTCGCGCATTATCCGATCGCATCGTCGAGGCGCAGACGCCGATTCGTGTGCTGGATGCGGTCAAGTGGGATGAGAGCATCCGCCAGGGCTTCCTCAAGAGCAACGGCAAGGAGCCGCCGGCGATCGATCGGGCCTATTACGACTCACGCCCGCTGGCCTTCGATTCCGGTGCCAAGAAGCTGGAGTTTCAGAACATCGAGCGCGACATCACCCGCCAGCTTGGCCAGTTCAACCCGGTCGGGCAGATCATGCGGCGCATGTGCAAGGAATACCGCATGGTCATCCGCATGCTCGAAGCGCGTGGCACGCCGGATTTTGGCCTGATCTCCCAGGAGCTCTATGGTTCGGCTTCCGACGCCTTCCACGCCGGTGACCCGACGCTGGCCGACCTGGGCCTGATGTTTTCCGACTTTCTGAACAATATCGATGACCGTGGCGACCTCAAGGACGAGCCGAAAACGCTGACCGCCAAGGACGCCGTCGACCTGCTGCAAGGCCGCCTGAATAAGGTCTTCGGGGAAGAGGAGGGCACCATTCGCGTGTTCGAATCCGACGGTATCCTCGCCGATGCCGCTGCTGGCGCCGACTACATCAAAATCCGCGCCGATGCGATGTTCAACGAACGCGATGTGCGTGCGCTGGAAGTCCATGAAGGGCTGGTGCATGTCGGCACTACGCTCAATGGGCTGAATCAGCCGATCTGCACCTTCCTCGCCAAGGGCCCGCCGTCGTCCACTGTGACCCAGGAAGGCCTGGCGATTCTGATGGA
>JBOICE010000335.1:0-4261 GCA_050739815.1 Pseudomonas sp.
CCCAGCCAGATTTGATATTGCGCAGCAGCCCTGCAACTTCGTCCAGAATGGCTGGATCATTCTTTACATTGGCCTCTAACAGACGCGCAGACATGTAGGCGTACAGGCGATCCAGATTCATCGCCAGTTCACCGCCGACCTCCAGATTCAGTCCATCACGCAAGCCGCCGACGATACCCACAGCCTTACCGATCAACTCGCCCTTCAGTGCAACCTGGCCGCGCTCCAATGCACCGCGAGCCTGAGCCATACGGGTCAGGCCGCCTTCCATCAGCATCTGAATCAATCGATGCGGGCTGGCGTCTACCGCTTGGACCTGGGTGTTAACGGTCTGGTACTGCCGCAGGGCTGCCATCGCGTTCATCTTGTTTCGCCTTGATTACTGACTGGATACCTTCTGTATCGGTCAGTCAAAGCAAAGCTTTAGCGCGATTTCGTCTCTATCTCGAGCGTTTCCGGGCCGATAGCATCCCATGCCTGCTTGATGTCGCCGAGCAGCGCTTCGACTTCATCCAGACGACGCGGCGTGTTATCCACGGCTACGCCAGCCAGGCGGCGAGTCATATAGTCGTAGAGGGCATCGAGATTCGACGCGATCTCCCCCCCTAACTCCTTGTCCAGCCCCGCTTGCAGCGCACCGATAATCGACAGGGTGCTGCCCACTGCATGACCTCGGACGTCAGCATTGCCCTCGGCCTGCGCCAGGCGAGCCAACGACAGGCGCTCGAGCGCGCCTCCCAGCAACAGCTGCACCACCTGATAAGGCGACACATCCTGGGTGGTTTTGATTTGCTTATAGGTATCGATTGGGCTGTTCATGGTTATTGCTGAACCAAGCCAGGAAGGCTCGCGAGAGATTGCGCCAAGCGGTTACTGGTCTGGCTGAGCTGGCCGACCAAGCTGTCCATGGCGTTGAATTGCGCCAGCAGGCGAGCCTGCATTTTCTCGACGCGCAGGCTGAGGGCTGCACGCTGGGTATCCACCGACTTGATTGTGCCCTGCAAGCCGTCCAGACGCTGCTGCAACACACCACCAGTCTGGGTATAGGGCTCGAGCTTGCTGTCGAGACGCTTCATCAGCCCTTGATCACCGGTGAAGAATGCGGCTACAGATTCGAAGTTTGCACTCAGCGCCTTGTCCAACTTACCGTCATCGATCTTCAGGGTGCCATCTTTCTGGGTAGTGATACCCAGGTCAGCCAGGATGCGGACACCCTCATCCCCCGAGGCCTTGACCAGCTCGTTGCGCGCCGTGGTCAACAACGCACGCACAGTGGAATCACCGACCAGGGGGCCAGTGACCGGTGCCTTGCCTTCGCCTACCGAAGTCACCCCGGTCAGCGAACTCGTGACACTTATAAGCTTGTTATAGGAGTCGACAAACTTCTTGATACTGCTCTTCACGCCGCCTTTGTCTTGATCGACGGTCAGGGTGATGGGTTTGTCGACCTCGGTCTTGGCGACCAAGTTGAACGTCACTCCTTCGATAGAACCCTCGACACTGTTGGTTTTGCTCTCCAGCGGCAAACCATCGATGCTGAACTTGGCATTCTCTGCCATGGAGATATAGCTAACACCGGCGGCTGGCGGAGTGGTTTTGGCTGGCACGTCCAAGACGGCGAGATCTGAACCCACCGAAGCCTTCATCGTCAGGTCATTGCCCTCGCCGGTTTTGCTGGATGACAGTGCCAGACGCGAAGTCGGAGGCGTGGTCGAGGCGTCGGTAATGATATTGGCGCTGACACCATCGCCTTTAAGCTGGGTATTGATGGCGTCGCGGATATCCTTCAGGGAGGCATTCGCCGGAACGGAGATAGGCTTTAACGCGGTAGCGCCCAGGCTGACAGTCAAAGTGCCGCCACTGGCGAACGTGACCTCTGAGCCCCCGCTTACAGGCGCAGTCGCTACCTTGCTGGAGCTAGCAAGACGCTCGACCGCGATTTTGTAGCTGCCCGACAACGCAGTCTTGCTGGCCGTGGCACTCACCAGCTTGGTATCGGATGAGATCGCCGTGCGATTCTCGAACAGCGCCGGCTTGTTTAGCTCCTTGAGGATCGTCTGCAAGTCGGCAATAGCACCCTTGAGCTGGCCAACGCCGGTAAACCTGGCAGTAGAGGCGGTTTCCAGACGCTTGAGCTGCGCTTCCTTGGGGGCTTTCTCCGCAGCCACCAAGCTGGAAACGATGGACTTGATATCCAGGCCCGAGTTGTAGCCACTGATCGTTATATCGGATGCCATCTGCCTTACCTCGTCAGTTCATTGACGCTTCAACCTTTGGTCGTACAACACAATCAAAAGGTGTGCCGCTTTTGCTCAGGCTTCGGCTTTAAAGAGCAAACTTCTGGCTTCGTCCAGACTTTCAGCCAACTTGAGCGCTTCTTCCGAGGGAATCTGGCGGATCACTTCACCGGACAGCGAGTCGGTCACCTTGACCACCACACGCCCGCTCGAATCATCCAGATTGAAACTGAGATTGCGGCTAATGCTTTGCGTGAACGCCGCGATGGTCGAAACAGCCTGTTCCACCGCGTCTTGCTCAGCCCGCGCAGTAAGCGGAACCTCTAAAGCTGCCTGCTTGCTGACATCGGCTGCTTGAGGAGAATCGGTAGCAAACAGGCGAACAACCGGATTGGCTTTCACCCCACTCAATTTAGCAACGTCCATCGTCTTCACCTCTCAATGGCAAGACGGGGAGAAGCGCAAGCGCTCCCCCCCGTTGTCACCCATCAACCCAGGTTGTGCTTAGCGCAGCAGGCTCAATACCGACTGCGGCAACTGGTTGGCCTGAGCCAGGATCGCCGTACCGGCTTGCTGCAGCACTTGGTTCTTGGTCATGGCCGCGGTTTCGGCGGCGAAGTCGGTGTCCTGGATACGGCCACGGGCAGCCGAGACGTTTTCACCAATGTTCTGCAGGTTGGCGATGGTGTTCTCGAAGCGGTTTTGCGTGGCACCCAGCGCGGCACGGTTTTTATCGATACCCGCGATAGCCGCATCGATCACCGAGATAGCGCTCTGCGCCCCGCCCGCGGTGCTGATATTCACATCCGATACTTTGGCCAAGGTGGAGATATTGGTGCCCGCAGCTGCAACAGTTGCATCCGTGCTGGTCACTTGGAAGGCACCGCTGCTATCCAGGCGGATATTGCCCGACACTCGGGTACTGTCAGTATTAGCAGCGCCGCCGCCGGTTAGTGTCACAGTACCTGCAGTAGCAACAGTGCCGTCATAGTCGATCTTATTCAGGAGTACTGTTTTCGTAGCGCCGGAGTTATCGAAGCCCTCGATGACAATGTCATCGCCCTTTTCATTGATGAACTCGATCTTGGAGTTATTGCTGGTCAGCGATGCAGTGATACCCGTTTTCGAGCTTTGCGCGTTGACTGCCGCAGCCAGGTCACGCAGATCGGTAGGATCGGCGATCACGGCGTTGATCGTGGCGGCACCGCCGGCGGTGTCTCCAGTCAGGGTAAAGGACACGTTGCCCGCCGAGACCAGGCCGGAGAGCTCGACACCGGTGCGCGCATCGGCACTTACGCCCGTTTTGCCCGACTGCAGGTTGACTGCAGAGGCCGCAGCGGCTGCGGAGCCGGCAGCAATGTTTGCAGTAGTCGCTGTACCAGCTGGGCCTGTGATGGTCAGAGTGGCTGCAGCGCCACCAATGGCCGCTCCTGCGGCTGTAGCAGCAGCCGCAGCGATCGCACCAACACCGGTACCACCAAGATTGACGCGGTTGGCGCCGATGTCACGCGCGCTGGCGGAGTTAATCTGAACGGAGATGGTTTCGTTGGCATTGGCGCCAACCTGGAACTGCCTGCTACCGAACTCACCGCTCAGCAGCTTCTGGCCACCGAAGGTAGTGGTTTCGGCGATACGGTTCAGTTCTTCTTTGAGCTGGCCCACTTCCTGGTTCAGTGCCTGACGCTCGGTGGTGGAGTTGCTGCCGTTAGCCGATTGCAGGGACAGGTCACGCATGCGCTGCAGAATATTGGTCGACTGTTGCAGGGCGCCTTCGGCGGTTTGCGCCAGGGAGATACCATCGTTGGCGTTCTTCACCGCTACGCCCAGGCCGTTGATCTGACTGGTCAGACGGTTGGAAATTTGCAAGCCGGCGGCATCGTCTTTGGCGCTGTTGATGCGCGAACCGGTGGACAGGCGCTGCATGGAGTTGTTCAGCGCGTTCGACGAGCTGTTCAAGTTGCGCTGAGTATTGAGGGAAGCGACGTTAGTGTTGACTGTCAAGGCCATGATGTTGTCCTCCGAGG
>JBOICE010000336.1:0-4561 GCA_050739815.1 Pseudomonas sp.
TAACGCCCGACATTCTCTCCAGCGCCAAGAGCCTGGGCGGTGGTTTCCCGATTGGCGCGATGCTGACCACCAGCAAGATCGCCGCCCATCTGTCGGTCGGCACCCACGGCACCACCTACGGCGGCAACCCGCTGGCGAGCGCGGTGGCGGGTGCGGCACTGGACCTGATCAACACCCGGCAAGTGCTCGATGGCGTAAAGGCCAAGCATGAGCGCTTCAAAGCCCGCCTGGATCAGATCGCTACGAAGTACGGCATCTTCACCGAGGTGCGTGGCCTGGGCCTGTTGATCGGCGCAGCGTTGTCGGAGGCCTGGAAGGGCAAGGCCAAGGACGTGCTGAATGCCGCCGAGAAAGAGGGCGTTATGGTGTTGCAGGCTGGCCCGGATGTGGTGCGCTTTGCCCCGAGCCTGGTGATTCCGGATGCGGATATCGATGAAGGCCTGAACCGTTTCGAGCGTGCCGTGGCCAAGCTGACCGAGGCCTGAGTACGTTCCAGGGGGCGTGGTGCGGGTCGGATGCTGCCCGAGTAATGTTGGCCCGCGCCCGCCACGTAACCGAGTTGTGGCTTTAATCGACTCAGGACGAGTTGGTCGGCTTGGTAAGCAGGGATGAGCATTTCTGTGTGTGCCGTGGCCCCGCGCCATGGTTTTCTCTGAACCGCTCCGCGCGAGTGGTTCGGAGCTTTTCTTGAAACTTGTGAAACTTTAAGGAGTAACACCATGCTGGTGATGCGCCCTGCGCAAATGGCTGATCTGGCCGACGTGCAACGTCTGGCCGCGGACAGCCCGGTTGGTGTTACTTCGCTGCCGGATGATGCCGAGCGTCTGAGCGATAAGATCGTCGCCTCGGAGGCTTCGTTTGCGGCCGAAGTCAGCTTCAACGGTGAAGAGAGCTATTTCTTCGTCCTTGAAGAGACTGCCACCGGGCGGTTGGTCGGTTGTTCCGGCATTGTCGCTTCGGCCGGCTATTCCGAGCCGTTCTATAGCTTTCGCAACGAGACCTTCGTGCACGCCTCGCGGTCGCTTTCGATCCACAACAAGATTCACGTGCTCTCGCTCTGCCACGACCTGACCGGCAATAGCCTGTTGACCAGCTTCTACGTCGAAAAAACCTTGGTGAACTCGCCGTGGGCCGAGTTGAACTCCCGTGGTCGCCTGCTGTTTGTGGCCAACCATCCGGAGCGCTTCGCCGATGCGATGGTGGTGGAGATAGTCGGGCATAGCGATGAACACGGTGATTCGCCGTTCTGGGATGCGGTAGGGCGGAACTTCTTCGACCTCAACTACGCCGAGGCCGAGCGCCTCAGTGGCCTGAAGAGCCGTACCTTCCTCGCCGAACTGATGCCGCATTACCCGATCTACGTGCCACTGTTGCCGGACGCCGCCCAGGAGGCCATGGGCCAGGTCCATCCGCGGGCACAGATCACCTTCGACATCCTCATGCGTGAAGGTTTCGAGACCGATCATTACATCGACATTTTTGACGGTGGCCCGACCCTGCATGCACGCACCTCCGGCATTCGTTCGATTGCCCAGAGCCGCGTGGTGCCGGTGCGCCTCGATACTCAAGAACAGCGTGACCCCGGCAAAGGCGGGCGCCCCTACCTGGTGGCCAACGGCCAATTGCAGGACTTCCGTGCGATTGTCGTCGAACTGGATTGGGTGCCGGGCAAGCCGGTCGGCCTGAGTCTTGAAGCCGCCGAAGCCTTGGGCGTCGGCGAGGGTGCCAGCGTGCGCCTGGTTGCGGTTTAAGAGGATTACCTATGATCGTTCGTCCCGTACGCAATGCCGATTTGCCGGCACTGATGCAGCTGGCACTGAGCACTGGCGCTGGTTTGACCACCTTGCCGGCCAACGAGGAGCGCCTGGCGCACCGGGTCGGCTGGGCGGAGAAAACCTTCCGTGGTGAGGCCGAGCGCGCAGACGCCGATTATCTGTTCGTCCTCGAAGGTGATGACGGCCAGGTGGTGGGTATCTCGGCGATTGCTGGGGCCGTGGGTAAGCGTGAGCCCTGGTACAACTACCGGCTTGGTCTGACCGTCAGTGCCTCGCAAGAGCTGAATATTCACCGCGAAATTCCCACGCTGTTCCTTGCCAATGACCTGACCGGTAACTCCGAGTTGTGCTCGTTGTTCTTGCAGGCCGGCCATCGCACCGGGCTGAACGGGCGCCTGCTGTCGAAGGCGCGCTTTCTGTTCATTGCCGAGTTTCCACAGTTGTTCGGCAACAAGGTGATTGCCGAGATGCGCGGGATGTCCGACGAGCACGGTCGTTCGCCATTTTGGGAAAGCCTCGGTCGACATTTCTTCAAGATGGAATTTTCCCGCGCCGATTACCTCACCGGTGTCGGCAACAAGGCCTTTATCGCCGAGTTGATGCCGAAATTTCCGCTCTACACCTGCTTCCTCTCGGAGGAGGCGCGCAACATCATCGGCCGCGTCCATCCAGACACCGAGCCGGCGCTGGCCATGCTCAAAGGTGAAGGTTTCAGCTATCAGGGTTACGTGGATATCTTCGATGCCGGCCCGGCCATCGAAGTCGAGACCGCGAAGATCCGCGCCGTGCGCGACAGCCAGGCGCTGGTGCTGGCGATTGGCACGCCGGGTGATGACGCCACGCCGTTCCTGATCCATAACCGCAAGCGTGAAGACTGCCGCATCACCGCCGCGCCTGCGCGGATGGCGGCCGGTACCTTGGTGGTCGATCCGTTGACCGCCAAGCGCCTGCATCTCACTGCCGGTGAGCAAGTGCGCGCGGTGCCGCTGTCGGCCGGAGCGCCAGCGAATAAGGAGCTGATTTAATGAATACGCATTACATTGCCGGTGCCTGGCACGCAGGCGAGGGCGAAGCGCTGGAATCGTTGAATCCCGTCAGTCAGGCCGTGGTCTGGGCGGGTCGCGGCGCCACTGCGGCGCAGGTGGAGGTGGCCGTGCAGGCCGCTCGAGTGGCTTTTCCGGCCTGGGCCCAGCGCTCGCTGGAAGAACGCATTGGCGTGTTGGAAAGTTTCGCTGCCGCGCTTAAGGCGCATGGCGATGAGCTGGCCCGCACCATCGGGGAAGAGACCGGCAAACCGCTGTGGGAGTCCGCTACCGAAGTGACCAGCATGGTCAACAAGGTGACTATCTCGATTCAGAGCTACCGCGAACGTACGGGCGAGAAGAGCGGCCCCTCGGCCGACGCTACGGCCATATTGCGGCACAAGCCCCATGGCGTGGTCGCGGTATTCGGCCCCTACAACTTCCCCGGTCACCTGCCTAATGGGCACATAGTGCCGGCGTTGCTAGCCGGCAACGCGGTGATCTTCAAACCCAGCGAGCTGACCCCGAAAGTCGCCGAGCTGACGGTCAAGTGCTGGATCGAAGCCGGTTTGCCGGCAGGCGTACTCAACTTGCTGCAAGGCGCTCGTGAGACCGGAGTGGCCCTGGCGGCTAACCCGGGTATCGATGGGCTGTTCTTCACCGGTTCGAGCCGTACCGGCAACTTGCTGCATCAACAATTTGCCGGCCGCCCGGACAAGATCCTGGCGCTGGAGATGGGTGGCAATAACCCGCTGATCGTCGATCAGGTCAAAGACCTCGATGCGGCGGTGTACTGCATCGTTCAGTCGGCCTTCATTTCCGCTGGCCAGCGCTGCACCTGCGCTCGGCGCCTGCTGGTGCCGCAGGGCGCGTGGGGGGATGCCCTGTTGGCGCGTCTGGTGGCCGTGGCCGCGAGCATTCAGGTCGGCGCTTTCGATGCGCAGCCGGCGCCCTTCATGGGGTCGGTAATCTCGCTGGATGCCGCGCGGCATCTGCTCAAGGCTCAGGACCACCTTATCGCCCAGGGGGCAACCGCGCTGTTGGCGATGACTCAGCCGTTGGCCAATGCGGCGTTGCTGACCCCGGGTATTCTGGATGTCAGCGCCGTTACTGGGCGCCCCGACGAAGAGTTCTTCGGCCCGCTGCTGCAAGTGATTCGCTACGCCGATTTCGACGGCGCGATTCGCGAAGCCAACGACACCCAATACGGTCTGGCCGCAGGGCTGCTGTCGGATTCTCGTGAGCGCTATCAACAGTTCTGGGTCGAGAGCCGTGCCGGCATCGTCAACTGGAATAAACAGCTGACTGGCGCCGCCAGTACGGCACCCTTTGGTGGAGTCGGCGCTTCCGGTAACCATCGCGCCAGTGCTTATTACGCTGCGGATTACTGTGCTTATCCGGTGGCCTCGCTGGAAAGCGAAAGCCTGAGCCTGCCTGCAACCCTGACCCCGGGAGTCAGCCTATGACTGTCAAGAATGCCTATGAAGTCAACTTCGACGGTCTAGTCGGGCCGACTCACAATTACGGCGGTCTGTCCTACGGCAACGTCGCCTCACAGGGCAGCAGCCAGCAGGCCTCCAACCCGAAGGAAGCCGCCAAGCAGGGCCTGGCGAAGATGAAGGCGCTGATGGAGATGGGCTTCAAGCAGGGCGTGCTGGCCCCGCAGGAGCGCCCGGATGTCGGTGCATTGCGCAGCCTGGGCTTTACCGGCACGGATGCGCAGGTGATCGAGAAGGCCGCGAAAGACGCCATGCCGTTGCTGGT
>JBOICE010000337.1:0-3983 GCA_050739815.1 Pseudomonas sp.
GATCGCCATCGTCGTGGCCCCTCGGCGCAACTCGATTCGAATGTCGCTGGATGACAACGGCGTGCTGTGTTGCGCCAGCTTCAGTGCGACGAACTCACCTGTGTTGCGCCCAAGCGCTGCCGACTGCGGCGGTGCAGTTGCCCCCGCCTTGCGCCATTTGCGCACCAGGTTCGCGTTCAACCCGTGCGCCATCGCAACCGCAGCTACCGACGCGCCCTGCTGCGCGCACTCCGCCAGTACCTGGGATCTCAGTTCCTCACTGTGCGCCCGCCGTGGTGCGCGTTTGATGCATTCCATGGTGTCCACCTCATTTGTTGGTGGACACCATCTTCGCCATCAACGCCTGCGGCTTCAAGGTGCCGCGCCAAGACGCTTACCTACATCTCGGACGAAGGGGGGGTGCACTCACGAGTAAGCCCAGCAACTGATTGATTGGTTCTTGGCCTGTTGGCGCCGATCCAATATTGACCAACCTGCAGACACAAGGATTGACCAGACGTTTTCGTCATTGCACCCTATTTGGTACGGGCCTTAGCGAGTTTGGGATGCTCAACTCAGTATCGGCAGCGGTACCACCAACTGCTCAACCGGGGATCGGCACGCACATACCACCAACCAATCAACCTGCTATCGGGCACAAACGCCCAAAAAGCCATTATTTCTCTTGGTACTCTCGAGCATGCAACACCACACTAGCGCCGGTTTTCCAGCTCAAACTCGCGCGTTGCCAACTTGCGAAAGCGGGCCGCCGCTGGGCTTTCCGTCTCGGCCATGTAAGCCAGTGCAAGCCCGATGGAGGCAGCCGGCGGAACATCCACCAGAGGCCGGTAAACAATCTTGTCGCTGATGTAGCGCTGCATCACCGATGGCACGAGGGCAACACCCAAGCCGCTTTCGACTAGCGCCAGCACCGTCTGGATCTGGATGGCCTGCTGGGACACCTTGGGGATGAACCCAGCCTGCTGGCACGCCAGCAGGGCGGCACTGTGCAGTCCCGCGGCATGGGTGGACGCGTACATGATGAACGACTCACCCGCCATGTCCGAGAGGTGCAGCGGCCCCTTGCCTGTCAGTGCGCTGCCGCGTGGCAGCGCCGCAATGAACTCGTCGCGCTCCAGCTGAACCAGCGTCGCCCCGGAAGACTGCAGCAGGGGAACCCGCACCAGGCCAACGTCCAGCGCGCGGTCTTCGAGCTGCTGGATGATGCCGACCGATGTTGCTTCACGCAGGATCAGCTCGACACCGGGGTACTCGGCCCGAAACAGCGGCAACAGCTTTTGCAGCATGCCGTAGGTCGCCGAGCCGACAAAGCCGACCTGCAGGGTTCCGCCGGTGCCGTCCAGCGCGCTTCTGGCCGTTTCACTCAACTGGCTGCCATGAAACAGCAGCTTACGGGCCTCCACCAGGACGGCACGGCCGCTCGGCGTGAGCAGGACGCCGCTGGATTCGCGGGCAAACAGTTTCGTGCCCAGTTCTGCTTCGAGCTTCTGGATGGAAACCGACAGCGGTGGCTGCGCCATGTGCAGGCGCTCGGCGGCACGGCGGAAATTCAGCGTTTCGGCGAGAACGACAAAGTGGCGAATGCGTCGCAGGTCCATGGGCTTGGCGTGTCCTTCATGCCAAGCATAACCGGGCGTCATGCGGCGCAGGTCGCGCTACAGCAGCTCATATCAACCTTTGAAAACAGGTGCCCGCTTGCCCAAAAAGGCAGCCACCGCTTCCTTGTGGTCGTCGGTCTGGTGCGACAGCGACTGGAATGCTGCCGCCATTTCAAGCAGGGTGTCCAGCCGGGTGTGCATGGCCTCGCGCAACAGCCGCTTGGTCAGACGCACAGCATGTGGCGGATTGGCCGCAATGCGCTGCGCCAGTTCGTTGGCGGTTGCCAGCAGCTCTCCGGCCGGCACCACGCGCGACACCAGGCCCCAGCTGGCACCCAGCTCGGCATTGATGGCCTCACCGGTGAAGGACATCTCCGACGCACGGGACATGCCGATGAGGCGCGGCAGCAACCAGGCTCCACCATCGCCGGGAATGATGCCCAGCTTGACAAAGCTTTCTGCAAATTTGGCATGTTCCGAGGCAATGCGCACATCGCACATGCAGGCAACATCCAGCCCGGCGCCCATGGCAGCGCCGTTGACGGCTGCAATTACCGGGACTTCCAGATTAAACAGGGCGAGCGGGAGCCGCTGGATGCCGGTCCGGTATTCCTGGCGTATCTGCATGCCGCTGACATCGCCCGAGGCCTGCCGCTCCATGTCGCGGATGTCGCCGCCAGAGGAAAAAGCCGTGCCGGCGCCGGTCAGGATCACCGCACGCACGCTGGTGTCGTTGTGGATGCGGTCGATCGCAGCCAAAAAATCCGGCACCGCCGAGTTGCCGGTGAGCGGGTTGCGGCGTTCAGGCTCATTCATCGTCAGCGTGACCACATGGCCTTGCTGTTCGTACAGGAGAAAGTTGGGCATCGCGATAGGTCCTCTTCAGGCATTTGAGATGGGCTAGCGTAGAGGATCTCGGCTCCTTCGTCCAATATTAATAACATCTAATTCAATACCAATAATGTATCAATGAGGTGTTGAGAAATTCACCAAGATCATCCGATAGATGATTGACTGTGATACATACTGCATATCACTTTTAGAGAAATTAATATTGGACTCTTCCTAGGTGCGCTCCTATTCTCAAATAGTTACATCGCAACTCTTTAACTCCCGGGAACCTTTCCATGGACCTGCGCTACACCGAGGCTGAACGGCACTTCCGCGAGGAAGTCCGCACCTTCGTTCAAGACCATCTACCCGCGGACATCAGCGCCAAGGTGTTCAGCCACCAACGCGTGGAAAAAGATGACTACGTGCGCTGGCATCGCATCCTCCACGCTCACGGCTGGGGCGCACCGGCCTGGCCGGTGGCGTACGGCGGCGCCGGCTGGAGTCCGCTGCAGTGCTTGATCTTCGAGACTGAGTGCTACCGCGCTGGCGCGCCTCGCCCGCTGCTCTTCGGCGCCGTCATGCTCGGCCCCGTGCTGATGAAGTTCGGTAGCCTGGAACAAAAATCGCGCTTCCTGCCCCGCATTCCGGGCGTGGAAGATTTCTGGTGCCAAGGCTATTCCGAACCAGGCGCCGGCTCCGACCTCGCGTCGCTCAAGACCCGCGCGGTGCGCGATGGCGAGCACTACATCGTGAACGGACAGAAGATCTGGACCACGATGGCGCAATGGGCGGACTGGATATTCTGCTTAGTGCGCACCGACCCCGATGCCGCACGCCCACAGGAAGGCATCTCGATGCTACTCATCGACATGAAAACGCCGGGTATCAAGGTGCGTCCGATTGTCACGCTGGATGGTGGTCATGAGGTGAACGAAGTCTGGTTCGAAAATGTCGTTGTGCCGGTGGACAACCTGGTGGGCGAAGAAAATCGCGGCTGGACCTATGCCAAGTACCTACTGGGCCACGAACGCACCGGCGTCGTCGGCGTCGGTCATTGCTATCGCGAACTGCGTCACCTCAAGCGCTACGCCGCACAGACCCTGGACGACAACGGGCGCCCGCTGATCGACAACCCGCGCATGCGCGACAAGATCGCACGGGTCGAAATCGACCTCACTGCGCTGGAGATGCTGCTGCTGCGCGTCGCTACCGATGACACGGGCGGTGGACCCGGCCCTCAAGCCTCGATCGTCAAACTACGCGGCTCCGAACTCCAGCAGGACCTGGCGATGCTACAGATGGAGGTCGCCGGCCTCCACGGCTGGCCTTTCGAGCCCCAATGGATGCACGGCGGGACGCCGCAGCCAGTGGCAGGCCCCGAGTGGGCTGCGCCCGCCACCGCTACCTATTTCGACATGCGCAAGACCAGCATCTACGGCGGCGCCACCGAAGTGCAAAAAACCATCATTTCCAAGATGATTCTTGGACTCTAAGGAAGGCAACTCATGGACTTCAGCTTGAGCGAAGAACAGCGGATGCTCGGCGAAAGCC